>JAQXQS010000013.1 GCA_029101305.1 Clostridia bacterium
ATATGCAATCGGAGATTCATTATTCGAGGCTGACTATGTAGACTATGCGAAGGAAATGATGGCTAAGGCTGAAGCTAACGGCAAGAAACTTTTGATCCCAGTGGATACTATGGCTGCTGATAAGTTTGATAACAATGCTAACACAAAGGTTGTTACAGATGTTGAAGGATTAGAAGCAGGATGGTTAGGATTAGATATCGGACCTAAGACTGCTGAGTTATATGCTAATGCTGTAAAAGATGCTAAGACAGTTGTATGGAACGGACCTATGGGATGTTTCGAGATGTCTAACTTTGCTGATGGTACGATTGCGGTAGCAAAAGCTATGGCTGAGATTGATGCTACAACAATTATCGGTGGTGGAGATTCTGCTGCTGCAGCTAATCAGTTAGGATTTGCTGATAAGATGACACACATCTCTACAGGTGGTGGAGCTTCTCTTGAATTCCTGGAAGGAAAAGAGCTTCCGGGTGTAGCAGCAGCTAACGATAAATAAAGGAGATTATTATAATGTCTAGAAAGAAAATCATTGCCGGAAACTGGAAAATGAACATGACTCCAAGTGAGGCAGTTAAATTAGTAGAAACCTTAAAACCATTAGTAGCAAACGAAGACGTTGACGTAGTATTCTGCGTACCGGCTATCGACATTCTTCCTGTAGTTGAGGCTGCAAAAGGCTCCAACATCCAGGTAGGTGCTGAGAACATGTATTTCGAGGAGAAAGGTGCTTACACAGGCGAGATTTCCCCGAACATGCTTACAGACGCTGGCGTTAAATATGTAGTTCTCGGACATTCTGAGAGAAGAGAATACTTCGCTGAGACAAGCGAGACTGTAAACAAGAAAATGCTCAAAGCATTTGAGCATGGCATCACTCCGATCATGTGCTGTGGTGAGACTCTTGCTCAGAGAGAGCAGGGCGTAACTATGGACTTCATCCGTCAGCAGGTTAAGGTTGGCTTCCAGAATGTTACAGCTGATCAGGCTAAAACAGCTGTTATCGCATACGAGCCAATCTGGGCTATCGGAACTGGTAAAACAGCTACAACTGAGCAGGCTCAGGAAGTTTGCCAGGGAATCCGTGCTTGCATCGCTGAGATCTATGATGAGGCGACTGCAGCAGCAATCCGTATCCAGTATGGCGGATCTGTAAATGCTAAGACTGCTCCGGAATTATTTGCTCAGGCAGATATCGACGGTGGTCTTGTTGGTGGCGCATCTCTCAAAGCTGAGTTCGGCGACATCGTAAACTACAATAAATAATAAAAAATAGCTAAATTTTAGCTAGTGTGTCCAAGCAGAGAAATGATGAGACGCCTCTAAACACGACGAAAATTGGTATTAATTACTGATTGAGTTGTGGTTAGGGGCGTTTTTTAATTTGCCGATTATCACTTTTTACTATCACTTTTGAGGATTGAAAACATCTTAAATTGAAAAAGTGATACTTGAATGGTTTTATTGTGTTTTTTAAATAAAAAACAGTAAAAATCAAATAAATGTTTAAATGATTAAATTATTGACAAACTTCTGCTTATAAAATATAATAGTGGCGCAAAATGAAAGAGAAGAAGGTGCACTTTTCAATGAGAAAAAATAGAGGTTTTACACTTGCTGAGCTTTTAATTGTTGTTGCCATTATTAGTGCGTTAGTAGCAATCTCGATACCGATTTTTAGTTCACAACTACATAAAGCAAAAGTGGCGACGGATTGGGCAAATCTGAGATCCTATTATGCAGAAATACAGGCAGATTATATTACCACTGGCGAATACAATCCTAAAGTTAAGGTCGATTGGAGCACAGATAAATCTTATGATTGGACATCAGTGACTTTGTTAAATGGACAAAAAATAAAGATGAAGACTGGAATTTGTGCAGTTAGTTTTACTGATGGTGTAGGTTATTCTATAGAATATCAGTGTGATAAATATGATGAAAAATGTCATTTGAGCTTACCTGTAAAATAAATTCTCTATAGAGAAATGAAGATCTCTGATAAAAAACGTGTACCACTTATGGGACAGTCCTTTTTTTAGCGAAAAAAACACAGGGAAAACTTAGTCAGATTCTACAGAAAAAAGGAATTTCCAAGCTCAAAAAACTACGATTTGAGATTAAACAAATATTGTAATCAGCTTATGAATATGGCATAATAGTTAAGGATATGTAAAAATTGAGAAAAATCCACGTTAATAAAGAGTAAAAATACTTGAGAAGAAAGGTCGTCTCCGGCAGCTTCTGCCAGGAGCAAACGACGACAGAGGAGTAAAACATGGCTATTTTTTCAATGGTTTTATCTTTGCTTTGCGGTGTATCGTTTTTCTTATTTGGAATGTCTCTCATGGGAGACGGTCTGAAATCCGTTGCCGGCAATAAGCTGGAAGCATTCCTTTACAAAATGACCAATACCCCGCTGAAAGGAGTAGCACTGGGAACAGGTGTCACCAGTGTGATTCAGTCATCATCTGCCACTACCGTTATGGTAATTGGTTTTGTTAACTCTGGTATGATGAAGCTGAAACAGGCAATTGGTATTATCATGGGTGCAAATATCGGAACCAGTATTACAGGATGGATTTTGTGTCTGTCCTATATTCAGGGCTCTGGTGGAGTTGCAAGTATTCTTTCTACAGCTACTATTTCAGCAGTAGTTGCTGTGATCGGTATTGTGCTTCGTATGGTCTGTAAGAGATCCGTACACAGAAATATCGGAAATATCATGCTGGGATTTGCTATTCTGATGAATGGAATGCAGATGATGAGTGGAGCTGTTTCACCTTTGCGTGAGAGCCCGGTATTCATCGATATGCTGACAATGTTTTCCAATCCGATCGCAGGTATTCTGGTAGGTATTGCATTTACTGCAGTCCTTCAGAGTGCATCTGCTACAGTCGGTGTGCTGCAGGCACTTTCCGTAACCGGAATCCTTACCTTCGCCAGTGCATTTCCGATTGTATTAGGTATTGGTGTAGGTGCTGCATGTCCGGTACTGATCTCGGCAGTAGGTGCCAATAAGAATGGTAAGAGAACGGCACTTGTCTACCTGTTGAATGACCTGTTTGGTCTGATTCTGTGGTCCATCATATTCTATACACTGAATGCGTTTATTCATTTTGGATTTATGGATATGATCATGAGTCCTGTTTCTATCGCATTTTTGAATACCATATTCCGTGTGGCTACAGTAGTTGTACTTTTCCCATTTATTCCTAAGATTGAGCAGCTTGTCTGCTATCTGGTCAAGGATAGTGCAGAGGAGCTGGAAGACGAGGCTGATTTCGATCTTCTTGAGGAGCGTCTTCTTAACTATCCGGCACTTGCCATGGGACAGTGCCACCGTGCCATGAATGGTATGGCGAAGAAGCTTCGCAAAAATGTAAACAGAGCAATGAATCTTCTGAATGAGTATCAGCAGGATAAATACGATAAAGTTCAGCGAAAAGAAGATCTGATCGATAAGTATGAGAGCCGTCTTGGTGAATATCTGATCCAGCTGACTAAGCGTGAGATGAATACTGCCCAGACCCGTCAGGCGTCCCTCTATCTGCATACCATCAATGACTTTGAGCGAATCGGAGATCATGCTTCCTATATTGCACATATGTCAAATGAAATGCATGATAATCATACCACTTTTTCCCAGACTGCATGGGATGAGCTGAATGTGGTTATGGATGCTGTCCGCGAGGATATCAATGTGACCTGTAATGCGTTTATGAACGACGATAAAGAAGCAGCACAGCGTGTTGCACCTCTTGGCGTGGTGATCACCAGACTTTGCGATGAGTTGAAAATGCGCCATGTAGAACGTCTCAGCCAGGGCAAATGTGGACTGGAAGAAGGAACCGTATTTAACGACATCCTGAACAGCTTTGGACGTATCGCATCCCATTGTGCAAGTGCAATGACTGCACTGATGAAGAGTGGTGAAGATACTTCTGATATCCATATTCATAACTCTAAAATTTATCCTACAGACAGCCTGGAGTATTATACTTATTTCAAGGAATACAGACAGAAATACGACATCGGTGCTGAAGTGGAACATAAGCTGAGTATGGAGCCGGAAGAGGTGGAGTAAGCTGCACGGAGTGCTTCGTAAACTGAAGAAAACGTAACAGCCAGAAGGCTGAATGAGAAGAAAAATACTGTCTGGTAAAGAATTTGCAGTTAAGATGCAAATCTTTACCGGATGGTATTTTTTTTGTTGACTTACAGTCCTGTTTAAGTTTTAATATTTAATATGAAGGGGAAACTACGAAGGGGATGAAAACATGATCTGTATTGGTCTGGTGGATGATGAGCTTGCTCATTTACAAAAAATGCATACTTTTTTACAACAATATGAAAAAGAACATAATGTGAAATTCGATATACAGGAATTTCACAATGGGCTGAACTTTGTAGAGGATTACAAGGGAAATCTGGATGTTGTGTTTATGGATATTGAGATGCCCCATATGGATGGAATGACTGCTGCACGCAGGATCAGGGAAAAGGATGCCAATCTGGGAATCATATTTGTTACCAATATGGCACAATATGCGATAAACGGCTATGAGGTAAACGCAATTGATTTCATTGTAAAGCCAATCAGCTATTATGTATTTGCGGACAAACTGGAGAAGGCAATCCGTTTTTCGAAATTAAAAGCGGAGAAAGAACTGGTACTCCAGACAGAGGATGCAATCGTGAGAATCACCTCCGCAGAGCTGTATTATGTTGAAAAGGATAAAAATTATCTGATCTACCATACGAAAACAGATCAGTATCGTGTGCGGGGAACTCTGGTGGGACTGGAGAAGGAACTTCAGAATGAGGGCTTTTCCAAATGCATTAATGGATGCCTGGTAAACCTGCGGTATATGACCAGGTTTGTAAAAGATACAGTATGGGTGGGAACAACAGAACTTCCTGTAAGCAGGAATCGTAAAAAGGAATTCAGGGAAAATTTTTTGAAGTTTCTGGGAGGTAGTTGCTGATGGAAAATGTATTATTTATTTCCTGTATCCGTTTTTCCATGCAGTTATTGATTTCGGAATATCCGTACACTACGTCATGGAAAAAGAGAAAAGCTTTTGGAGTGCAGCTTGTGGCAGGGCTTTTGGCCTATTTGCTGGCAGCAACTGTAGTTTATAAGATTGCAACTGGTATACCATTTTCCAGTCCTGTGGTGGTGATCCTGTATTATCTGGCTCTTTTTGGTCTCAGCCTTGGCCTTATGCAGATCTGCTTTGAAACCACCTGGGAGGAACTGCTGTTTGCAGGAGTCTGTGGATATGCAACCCAGCATATTGCATTTGCCTGTGTCACCATAGTTACACAGCTTGCAGAAAATTCTTTTAATACAATAGAGGATTTTCTGTTTATCCGGCTGCTTCCCTATGTATGTGCTTCCGCAATTGCCTATTTTGGGCTGATCCGGAGAAATGCAGGCCAGATTGAATTCAAAAAAAGAGATATCCGACAGATCTGGCTGGCATTTGGAATCTTATCTACGGTGATCATAATAAGCGTGCTTGTAGATTATGATTTTTTACGAAAAGATGCACTTTTTATGCAGAATGTTTTCTGCAAGATCTATGCGATCACCTGTAGTATATTTGCCATATTTATTGCATTTTTCCTGTCCAGACAGAACCATATCCAGCATGAAAACGAGATTATGGAGAGTATGCTGCATAACATTGCGGAACAGCAAATGCTTTCCCAGGAAACTATAAATCTGATCAATATCAAATGCCATGACTTGAAATACCGTATTTCCAAGATTCCCAGTATTACAGACGAAAAAGACCAGCTGGAATACATAAACAGTGTAAAAGATACAGTTGCCATTTACGATAATATTTTTCAGACAGGCAACAATGCCCTTGACCTGGTGCTTACGGAGAAAAGCCTGAGATGCAACGAATATAATATCAAATTCAGCTGTATGGCAGATGGAAAAGAGATTTTTTTTATGGGTTCCACAGATCTCTATGCGCTTCTGGGAAACTTGATGGACAATGCAATCGAGAGTGTGTTAAAAGAGGAGAATGAAGAAAAGCAGATCATCAGTTTAAATATCAGTAACCGAAATGGTGGATGCCATTTGCATATGGAAAACTATTGTACCGATTCGGTGGAGTTTGTAGATGGACTTCCAGTGACGACAAAAGCAGATAAGGATTATCATGGCTTTGGTGTGAGAAGCATCCGGTATATTACGCAGAAATACTATGGCGATCTTCTCATGCGTTCAGAAAACAACAGATTTCTCACAGATATTATTTTTTATCAGGATCTATAATACCAGTTTTACCACCAGAACAGCCAGAAAAACCAGTTTTTGTTTTTCGGGCTGTTTTTATGTTATCTTTTCCTCATCAAATGAGTAACTGCTAGAGCGTGTTTGAAAAAGATTTTCTGTAAAATATCTGGCACCCAGCAGTTATACAAATAAAAACTCAGGAGGAGAAAGAGTATGGGAAATGTTGACGTTGCATGGGAAGATGTCATAAATGTCATTCAGATGATCCAGACACATATCACGCAGAAGCGTGGCTATATGGTCCAATAACTACAGAAGAATTTACAGACTGGAAAAAGCCATTACTGAATCCAGATTTAGAGACGAATGTTCCAGACGGTGACTTTATTGCGCAAAACCATGCGGAACTTTATTACGTTTCACTGGATACGCAAGGAGAGATTGGATGGGAGTCTGGAACTTTCCGAAAAGCTGGACGTCCGGATGCTCATGTGATCGAGATTCTGACGGAAAACACACCAACAGCATATCGGGGATATCTTCGTGAAAAAGGCGTTTCTTATATTCTCGCAGGAAAAGAAACACTGGATGCAAAAACAGCCTCGGAAAAACTGTACCGCTTCTTTGGGATTGATACGATGCTGAGCTGTGGTGGCGGAACGGTAAACTGGACTTTTTTACAGCAGGGATGTGTAGATGAATTAAGCCTGATCCTTGCATCGGCAGCTGATGGAAATCCGGATACGGTGACAGTATTTGAAAAATCAGAGTTTCTTTCAGACAGTGTACCAGTTGAATTTCAACTGAAAAATGTGGAAAAGCTGGAGAAAAATAGCATACGGTTGGTATATACAGTAAAGTATGAAGAATAAGGGAGAGTGTGAAAATGGTATTTTATTTTACAGGAAACAGTTTATACATAGCAAAACAAATCGAGTCAGAACCAGTGAGTATTCCGCAGGTCATGGTGGTGCTGCAGAGCTGGCAAAGAAATATTGTGAGGCATGTGGAGTCCATGTCAATTATATCAATGTGATCGTCATGGTAGATAACTGGCTGCCAAGTTTTGATATGAATGAGCAGAAAAAAATTGATAAGAAGATTCCGCAGCAGTTGGCACCGATCCTTGCAGATTTGTCATCCCACAAAGAGCAGATATCAGAGGTTACAGAACAAGACCGTATGGCACATCAGCAGTTCCTAAGCCGTATGGCTCAGCTTCCGGCAGATGCATGGCAGCATCTAATCAGAATGACAGAAAAATGTACCGGTTGCGGAATCTGTGAAAAAGTCTGTCCGTCTGCTTCTATAAAAATTGAAGAAGGAAAAGCGGTTCATATCCCTGGAAATTGTCAGACCTGTCTGGCCTGTGTCCATGCCTGCCCGGCAAAAGCAATCCAGTTAAATATGCCAGAAAAAAATCCAGAGGCCCGTTATCGTAATGAACATATTTTTCTGCAGGAAATTATTGCATCGAATTGCCAGACGGATAGAAAATAGTTCAGACTGTGAAATAAACCCCACAGTTATAACCGTAAGGTAAATAGTCTATAAAAAATCGGAACTTCCCAGGAGGTTCCGGCTTTTTTATAATAACTATAATAAAATCAGGGTATAAGGGAAAATAATTCAATTAATAAAAGACTATAGGTAATTGCGAAACAAGTTCGCAATCCCGATTAAAAATGCGGTAAAAATCCTGCATTGCAGGATTTTTAAGATGAAAAAGTGGCTGGCTTGAAATTCTGGCATGAAAAAAGACTTCCCAGATGAACTGCGAAACGTGTAAATTTGGAACCATCCGGAACAACATCAAAACCGCAGAAATCACGTAGCTCCTGAGAGTATTTGAGAAATACGATCAGTAGTGTATCCGTTGGGATTGAGAAAATACGCTGGATCAGAAGTGCCTTAAGCATTGGATAAAGCTGATGTTTGCGAGGTCTTCCGGTGCTGGCGTGAAAGTGAGAAACAAAAGAAACAGGAACAATTTCATTAAGGTTAATGGCTTCATCAAGAAGTGAAAAAAACTGATATTTGTCGTTGTCGAATTTATTCTGGCAATTTTCAAAAATTTCTGCCAAAGTGAGCTGTTTATATGTTATCATGTAGGTATATCTCCTTTAGGTGGATTGGTTAATTAGTTTCTAGGCAATTCTATTTTACCATAAACCTTGAGGAGATATTTTATTTTTAACAAGAAAAAATGCCGTGTTTATGCGGCTTTTGGCGTTTCGCAAACGCCTAAATAGGAAAAAGAAAGGCAAGGAGAAGATAACAATGAAAGTTTTACTGGTAAATGGAAGTCCTCATAAAAAAGGGTGTACATACACCGCACTTTGTGACAAGCAGGCCCGCAGCAACCTGATGTGGGATTCTGCAATGGCAGAAAATGGTGTGCTGAAATGCGGCAGACTGACCGATTTCCAGGCGCACCAGATCGAGCATCAGCTGGGAGCGTATACAGACTGTAACCATGGTCAGGGACTTGCTGTGATCCAGCTGGTATATTACCGCCATATTGTAAAAGATGCACAGGAAAAATTTGCCCGTCTGGGACAGGCCGTCTTTGGCGTTTCCACAGGAGAAGAAGCTGTAGATGCACTGGAAGCTTTTGTAAAAGAATGTAAGCTTCCATCCAGACTGGGTGAACTGAAATCCAAAGTGGAGATCACACCGGAAATTCTCCGCAAAGTTGCTGATACCAGCAATATTATCAAATGCAATCCAAGACAGCTGACAGCTGACGAAATCTATGAGATTCTGATGGAGTGCAGATAGGAACACTCTCTAGCCAGTTTAAAACCGAATATCAAGAACATGCCACAATCCTTAAAGTAATAGGACTGTGGCATTTTTTGTGCCAGAGATGCGCGCTTGTCTTCTTTTTATTGACATTGTCAGATGCGATGTGTTATCTTCTAAACGTATGTTAGCTGAAAATAACCGAAAAACAACAAAACTAATTTCAAATTCATAAAACTAACACAGAAAGACCTTACGAAAAAATATAGGAGGAATTGCCAACAGGAGTGAAGATGAATAAAGTTGAAAAGAAACGCCAGAAAGAGCAGTATGTGGTAGAGGAAATGATTCGTCTATACTGCAGGAAAAACCATTGGGAGAAGGGGCAGCAGATGGAAACACTCTGCCCTGTCTGTGCGGAACTTGCAGATTATGCAAAAAGCCGGAGCCTGAAATGTCCATTTATGGAAGAAAAAACGTTTTGCTCAAACTGCACGGTACACTGCTATAAACCCCAAATGCGGGAACGGATCAGACAGGTAATGCGGTTCTCTGGACCAAGAATGCTGCTGTATCACCCGGTTCTTGCCATATGGCATCTGATCAGCAGCAAAAGAGAAGTTAAGAAAAGGAAAAAGGGTAACGGTTTATGATCAAAACAAGACTGATAGGGCTTTTGTCCCATGCAAAAAAATATATCGTATACACGATTCTGTGGCAATGGCTGGCTCTTTTGTCACAGGTACTGGCAGTTTTTTCTATTGCCGATTTATTGGAGAAGGTGGTAGCGGACACAGTGACGTTACCATTTGTGGAACGCACGATATTAATTCTGGCGCTGACTGTATTTCTTCGTTTTCTCTGTGAACGGATGGGTGCGAGATTTTCTTATCTGGCGTGTGTGGATGTGAAACGGATCCTGCGGGAAAAAATCTATGAAAAAATGCTCAAATTGGGTGCGTCTTACAGAGAAATGGTGTCTTCATCGGAAGTAGTACAGGTTTGCACAGAGGGCGTTGAGCAGTTGGAAACCTACTTTGGAAAATATCTTCCACAGTTATTTTACAGTCTGCTTGCGCCATTGACGTTATTCGTGATCCTTTGCAAAGTAAGTTTAAAAGCCAGCGTGATCCTTTTGATCTGTGTGCCGTTGATCCCTGTTTCCATTGTAGTGGTACAGAAGATTGCAAAGAAATTACTGAATAAGTATTGGAGTATTTATACAGGACTTGGCGATTCTTTTCTTGAAAACCTGCAAGGGCTGACAACTCTGAAAATTTATCAGGCAGATCAGTTAAAAGCAGATGAAATGGATGTGGAATCCCAGAATTTCCGGCGGATCACCATGAAAGTGCTGACCATGCAGCTTAATTCCACCAGTGTAATGGATATTGTGGCGTATGGTGGTGCTGCAATCGGAATGGCAGTTGGTGTTTCTGAATTTTTGAAAGGAAATCTTGGTTTGTCAGGAACCTTATGCATTGTATTGCTCGCCAGTGAGTTTTTCCTGCCACTGCGTCTGCTGGGCTCTTTTTTCCATATAGCAATGAACGGGATGGCAGCAAGTGACAGGATTTTCAAAATATTAGATTTACCTGAACCGCAGAATGGCGGGAAGACTTTGCAGGCAGGGCTGCTGGATGTATCTTTGAAGAAAGTTTCTTTTTCTTATGAAGAAGGAAGGGAAATCCTGAAAGAAATTAATCTGGAGCTGCCTGCTGGAAGCTTTGTGTCCCTGGTTGGAGAATCAGGCTGTGGAAAGAGTACGATTGCCGGAATTCTGGTGGCAAAAAACAGGGGATATTCCGGGGAAATTCTGATTGGTGGTGTGAAGCTTTCTGAAGTGAAGGAAGCAGATCTGATGAAACATGTGGTATTAGTACGGCACAACAGTTATCTGTTTAAGGGAACTGTGGAAGAAAATTTGCGAATGGCAAAGCCAAATGCAACAAAAGAAGAGATGGAAGCAGTTCTTCAGAAGGTGAATTTATTGGGCTTTTTGCAGACACAGGAGGGCTTGCAGACCAGACTTCTGGAAAAAGCGGGCAACCTGTCAGGAGGGCAGTGCCAGAGACTGGCGCTTGCAAGGGCACTTTTGAAAGATGCTGCAATTTATATTTTTGATGAAGCAACCTCCAACATTGATGTGGAAAGTGAAGAATTGATTATGAATGTGATTCATGAACTGTCCAGAAGCAAGACCGTACTTCTGATTTCCCATCGTCTGGCAAATGTTGTAAAATCTGACCAGATTTATCTCTTAAAGGACGGAGAAATAAAAGAATGTGGAAGGCATGAAGAGCTAATGCAGCAAAATGGTGCATACAGACATCTGTATGACAGCCAGATAATATTGGAAAATTATGGAAAGGAGGGCAAGGCGTAATGAACGGAGAAATACATGCAAATACAAAACGTAGAAGTGCTATTCGGATTATGGGAAGTCTGATCGGACTGGTGAAACCTCTTCTGCACATTATGCTGGCAGCAATTATTCTGGGAACAGCCGGATATTTATGTGCGATCTTTTTGACAATTCTGGCAGGACAGGTTATTGTGAAAGGACTTTTCACAGGCGTGACAGGAATTATGGTTCCGGCAAATGAAATGTGGCTGTCAGGTAGTTCTGTGAAAACTATAATTACCATAATGCTGGTGATTGCCGTATTACGTGGAATTTTACATTATGCGGAGCAGTACTGTAATCATTTTATTGCGTTTAAGCTTTTGGCAATTATCCGTCATAAAGTATTTGCAGCACTGAGAGAACTTTGCCCGGCAAAACTGGAAGGACGTGATAAAGGAAATCTGATTTCCATTATTACAACGGATATTGAACTGCTGGAAGTATTTTATGCGCATACCATTTCTCCCATTGCAATTGCCGCGCTGACATCCCTGATTATGGTGATTTTTATAGGGGGATATCACTGGGCAGCAGGAATACTTGCAATGGCTGCATATTTAATCGTTGGTGTCTGGATTCCCTTATGGAATGGGAAAAAAGGAAGCCAGACGGGAATGGATTTTCGCACTGGTTTCGGAGAACTGAACAGCTTTGTACTGGATTCTCTTCGAGGGCTGGATGAGACGATTCAGTATGGGCAGGGAAAAGAGCGGAAAAAAGAAATGTCCAGGCGTTCCGGAGAACTGGCCGGAATGCAGAAAAATCTGAGCAAAATGGAAGGATCCCAGCGTTCCGTTACCAATCTGGTAATCCTATTGGCATCTTTTGGAATGCTGGCGCTAACAGTATGGCTATATACAAAAGGAGAAATCGGTTTTGATGGAACTTTAACCTGTACCATTACAATGATGGGCTCCTTTGGACCAGTCGTTGCCCTCTCCAGTCTTTCCAATAATCTGAACCAGACTCTGGCAAGCGGCGAACGGGTGCTTTCCCTGCTTGAGGAAAAGCCTCTGGTAGAAGAGCTTGTGGAGAATGTTGTGGGTGAGAATGCAAATTCTGAATTATCTGGTGAAAAAAATGGGAAACATAAATTATTTGGGAAAAATACCGTGAACCATGAATTTACCGGAGCAGAAGCAAGAAATGTAACATTTGGCTATAGGATAAATGGTCAGGCAGAAAATGGAATGGTTACTGGGAATCCAAAGGAAGAGGTTATTCTGGATAATTATTCCTTGAAATTACAGCCAGGCCGGATCACAGGAATCCACGGCGCCAGCGGTTCCGGAAAGTCTACCTTATTAAAACTGTTAATGCGTTTCTGGGATGTACAGGCGGGAAGCATCTCTGTGGATGACAGGGATGTCAGAAAGATTCCTACCAGACAGCTGCGTAATATGGAAAGTTATGTGACACAGGAGACACACCTGTTCCATGATTCCATTGCAAATAATATTGCAATTGCAAAACCAGGAGCAGCAAGAGAGGAAATCATAGAGGCTGCAAAGAAAGCGTCAATTCATGATTTTATCCTTTCCCTTCCAAAGGGATATGATACAGAAGTGGGAGAACTTGGCGATACATTATCAGGAGGAGAAAAGCAGAGGATTGGGATTGCAAGGGCATTTCTTCATGATGCTCCTATGCTGCTTATGGATGAGCCTACTTCGAATCTGGATTCCCTGAATGAAGGGATTATTTTGAAAGCGCTGAAAGAATCTGCGCAGAAAAAAACGGTTGTGCTGGTATCTCACAGAGTTTCCACCATGAATGTGGCTGATGTGGTGTACGAAATGGAGAATGGAAGAATTTCCTAAATGTTATAAAATAAGTGTCACCGCCTAAAAAATACAGGCCGGTGGCACTCTTTTTTTGCTGATATGAAAATGCAAACGGAATTTTTTAAAATGGACAGAACAATATGTTCTAATAAAAGATAACCTTAAATATTATTCATCAGAAATGTGATTAGCGAAAGGGAAATTCGTATATTATATGTATGCCTGTATATTTCAGGAGAGTGAAATTCCTTTATTTCACGGAAGACTTCTTAGAATGTGTTGCTGCGGCCTCCTCTTTTGCGGCTCTGATTGCTGTAGCCTCTGGCGATGGTTCCGGTACATATTCAACAATGTCTCCAAGATCACAGTTTAAAATAGAGCAAAGCCGGGCTAATGAATAAATTTCCACATTTTCATTATTTCGAAGTCTTAGAAGAAGCCTTTTATCAACTCCGCATTTATGGATAAGATAGTATTGTGAAATATGGCGCTTTTTCAAGGTCTCCCAGAATCTGTCGTATTTTATCATTATTCAAATTCCTGTCCATTTTGTTCTTGCCATATTTCTATTATGGGTTTAAAATCGAAAATATAACAGGGTGATTATAAACACCCTATCTGGGAGGGTAAACTATGCGAAAAGCATTAAAAATAGCAGCTTCTGTTGTGCTTGTAACTGTATTATCTGCGTGTCTTTTTTATTGTCTGGTGGCTGGTGCCGGAGAGGGCGCGACCATATATGTCATTATGGCAGCCATTTTATCCATTGCCATTTCAGTGGCATTATGTCTGGGCTTTTTATATATCCGTCATCTTCAGAAGTTGCTGAAGGAGTTAAGCGAAATAAAAGAATGATCGTGTTCAGACAATATCATTGATTTTTCTGTAATTGACGAAATCTGCCGGTTTCCCCTATAATAAAAATATTATGATGCCAAGGTCAAACGGTCAGGTTCTGAACAGATACCTGATATTAGAAATTCACTCTGGACATGGGGAAACGTATGGAAAAGAAGGAAGGCACAAAAGCAGTATCCGACAGGGAGTTTCTGGAAATACTGGAGCAGGACCCATCGCGGGGAATGGAGCTGCTGATCGGGCAGTATTCAGGTCTTTTATGGAGTCTGGTGAGCAGATACCTGGATAACCAGGAGGATCAGAAGGACTGCATAAATGAAACCTTTGAACAATTTTACTATAACCGGAAGCGGTTTGATCCTGGGAGAGGTTCTTTGTCCGCCTATCTGGCCGGAATGCTTCAGAAGCGTGCTGTTTCTTTGTACCGGAAGAATTCCGTACGCAAATGGGAAGAATTATCAGATTCTTATCCGGCTGATGAATCTGAACTGGATTGTCTGGACTGGAGTCTGGATTTGCAGCAGGCTCTGGAGGCTTTGAAACCAGAAGAATTTGAGCTGATCCGGATGAAATATTATGAAGGGATGAAAGGAGGAGCAAAGGAAAGATGGCGAAAGCAAAAAAAGTCAAAGTTGACCCCAATATCATTGATTACTATGCCCTCTATAACCTTACAAGAGGTGCGGACAGTAAGACTTTGGTAAGTCAGCTGCGTAAGAAACAGGGAGAAATCAAGCAGATGATGTCCTGTAGTGCAACTGGAAGTGAGAGCGTTATGGAGGAGCTTCTGAAACAGGATAAGCTTGTCACAGCTGCAATCAGGATTTTTAAAAACCAAGAGAAGCTGGAAGAGTATAATGCACAGCTGGATGCTGCAATTGCAAATGGAACTCTGAATACGGAGGCTCAGGAAGCAGCACAATCTGCATTAGATGAGATTGAGAGTCTGTTCCTTAAGGGAAATTATAATGCAGTAATTAAAAAATGCCGGACTGCGATTAATGAAAATGGTGCAAATGCCAAGCTTTATAACTTCCTTGCACAGAGTTATTATATGGTGGATCAGGGGTCGGCCCTGGCAGCAGTGGATGAATTTGTAAAGGCGTTTCCGAAAGATGCTGATGCCCTGGATATGGGTGTCAGATACAATATCCTGGTACATAATGATATGGACAAAGCCCAGGATTATCTGAACCGGATTCATGAATATTATACCGATTCAGCTCTGGCGGCCATTGACCAGATTTATATTCATCTTGCCCAGAGAAATACAGAGATGGCATTTAAAGAAATTGATGCCTTTGTTTCTGCAAACCCATCCAACCAGGATTTCAGAAAGAATATCGCTTATGATATGATTGGATTCTGTTCCAAATTGTATGCATGCGTGGACTACGAAGGAGATGAAATCGCCTTCCTTACAAGTGATGAGGATTATCAGCTTTGCAAAGCTATGGCAGAAAAAGCGGCTGCGGTATATTATGATCCGAAAGTATAGAGTTATGTGGAATACACCAATCATATGGGTGAGGTTGAGTTTAATCAGGACAACAAGTCGAATATAAGATGGACCATGTTTGCAGCCTGGGTTTATGGTATTGGCGGAATAATGGGACTTTCAGCGGGTGGCTCTGCAGCAGGCTGTATTGTAGTTATTTTACTTGCAGCAGCGTGTGTATACTCTAGCGTAATGCTCCATAAGGTAAGCAAACGTCCATATTGGCAGATTTATAAATATGAGCTTACCGGTGAGAGAGAACCAAAAGAAAGACGTTATATCCTCATTGGAAATATTATTGCCGGTTACATGAGATGGAGTGTGAAAATGGCATTTGGAGTGCTTAGACTGGTATTTAGCTTTGTATAATAAGGCCAATATAATTGTTATATGAACTCGATTTTTTATAACAATAATAACAAAAAAGAGGTGCTGGAAATAGATTCAGCGCCTCTTTTGTTACTACGTTATCTTTTGAGAGAAAGACAGTCTGATTATTTCTCCACCAGCAGTGATTTACCAGTCATCTCAGCCGGCTGTTCCATGCCCATAAGCTGAATCAGGGTCGGGATGATGTCTGCCAGGCAGCCATTCTCACGAAGGGTGTATTTCGAATCTGCGTTTACCAGAATGAATGGTACCGGGTTAGTGGTATGAGCGGTGTATGGCTCGCCTGTCTCATAGTCTACAAGCTGCTCTGCGTTACCATGGTCAGCGCAGATGAACATCTGTCCGTCAACCTCCTTCAGAGCTTCAACGGCTTTACCTACGCACTGGTCAACAGCCTCAACAGCCTTGATGGCAGCTGCCTCTACACCTGTATGGCCAACCATATCCGGGTTTGCAAAGTTGATGATGATCACATCATATTTCTCAGATTTGATCGCTGCAACAAGCTTCTCGCAGACTTCTGGAGCGCTCATCTCTGGCTGAAGGTCATAGGTAGGAACCTTCGGGGATTTTACAAGGATTCTGTCCTCGCCCTTGTTTGGTTCCTCAACGCCGCCGTTGAAGAAGAAGGTTACGTGAGCATATTTCTCTGTCTCAGCAATACGGGCCTGAGTCATATTGTGGGCTGCAAGATATTCGCCGAAGGTATTGTGAAGCTGTACCTTGTGGAATGCAACCAGCTTATTTCCGATGGTATCATCGTAATCTGTGAAGCAGACATAGGTAAGATCAAGACGTTTCTCTCTTGCGAAGCCTGTGAATTCATCGTCACAGAAAGCTCTTGTGATCTCACGTGCACGGTCTGGACGGAAGTTGAAGAATACAACAGAGTCCTTGTCAGAAACAACAGCAACTGGTTTGCCATCTTTCTCGATAACAGTCGGAAGAACGAACTCATCTGTCTTGCCGTCGTCATAGGAAGCCTGTACAGCCTCGGCTGCGTTTGTTCCTTTCACGCCCTCGCCCTTGGTAAGTGCGTTGTAAGCAAGCTCAACACGATCCCAGCGGTTGTCACGGTCCATTGCATAATAACGTCCGGAAACAACACCGATCTCGCCTACGCCAAGCTCGTCCATCTTAGCCTGGAGCTGTTCGATATATCCTTTTCCAGAAGCCGGAGGAGTGTCACGGCCATCAAGGAAGCAGTGTACATAAACTTTTTTAAGTCCCTCTTTCTTCGCCATCTCAAGAAGTCCGAAAAGGTGGGTAATATGGCTGTGTACACCACCGTCAGAGAGAAGTCCCATAAAGTGGATGGCGGAATCATTCTCCTTAGCATTCTTCATAGCTGCAAGAAGTGCCTCGTTCTGGAAGAAATCACCGTCCTGGATCTCTTTGGTGATTCTGGTAAGCTCCTGGTATACGATACGGCCTGCGCCCATGTTCATATGACCAACCTCAGAGTTACCCATCTGGCCATCTGGAAGACCTACAGCCAGTCCGCTTGCGTTACCTTTTACAAAAGGATATTCAGCCATCAGCCTGTCCATGACAGGGGTATTTGCTTCGTATACCGCATTTGCGTCATGTCTTTCGTTCAGGCCATATCCGTCAAGAATCATTAAAACCGTTGGTTTTTTGCTCATAATGTGCTCCTTTATATTGAAAAAAATTCTTTCGTTACTCCTTATATATAGTATCAAAAATCCAGAATTTTTCAATCACAATTTTTCGGATTTTAAAGAATAATTTTTGGCAGTATTTTCCTGAAATATTCTATTTATTTCCCATAAACACGGATGGTCTTGGAAATACGTTTTACAGAAGACTTGTTGGAAAGCTCCTGGACAGCAGTCTTGAAGTCTCCTTCCCGGACTTTGGAAGTGATCACAACAACTTCTGCCAGGTGGTCATCCTGGTTCTGGCTGTCCTTCTGGATGATCTGCGCAATGCTTACGTGGTATTTGGCAAAAACCTCTGTCATTTCAGCCAGTACACCACAGCGGTCTTCCACATGGAGACGGAGGAAGTAGCGGTTGTAGGTATCCTCCATTTTTTTTACAGGAAGCTGTTTATAGCAGGTGCAGCCGATACGTCCGCAGCAGTCTGCTTCTATATTACGTACAATGTCAAAAATATCCCCTGCTACAGCGCTTGCAGTAGGAAGCTCACCTGCGCCACGGCCGAAGAACATGGCGTCTTCTACAGCGTCACCGTGAACAAAAACAGCGTTGTAGGAATCATTTACAGTTGCAAGCGGGTGGTCATTTGGAATCAGCATCGGGCAGACATAGGCTTCCACACCGGTATCGGTATTACGTGCCACTCCAAGAAGTTTGATGGCGCATCCCATTTCTTTGGCATAACGGATGTCCTTGGCAGAAATCTTGGTGATTCCCTCAATATATACATCATCAAAGACAACTCTGGAATTAAAGGCTACACTGGCCAGAATGGCAACCTTGCGGCCGGCGTCAAGTCCGTCGATATCGGCAGTAGGATCTGCCTCTGCATAGCCAAGCTTGGTGGCAAGAGCCAGAGCATCTTTAAATTCCATATTTTCCTGTGACATCTTGGTAAGGATGAAGTTTGTGGTTCCGTTTACGATTCCCATAACTTCACTCATATGGTTGCCTGCAAGACATTGTTTCAGAGGGCGGATAATAGGGATTCCGCCTGCTACAGCTGCCTCGAAAAGGAAATCTACGTGGGAAGCTTTAGCGGCATCCATAAGCTCTTTTCCGTGGACTGCGATCAGATCCTTGTTGGCAGTTACCACATGCTTTCCAGCGCGGAGAGCATCCAGGATGTAGGTTCTGGCTGGCTCGATTCCGCCGATCAGTTCGATTACGATATCAATAGAAGAATCCTGTTTAATATCTTCCCAGCTGTTGGTGAGGATTGCAGGATCATCAATCTTTGCTGCTGCTTTTTCCAGGTTGCGGACAAGGATCCTGGTTATTTTAACCTTGCAGCCGATCTTGGCAGTCATTTCCTCTTCCTGGCTTTTCAGAACCTTGTAAACTCCGGTTCCAACTGTTCCAAGCCCAAGCAGGGCTGCATTTATAACTTTTTCTTCCATGGGGGAACTCCCTTCTTTATATGAATAGTAAATGGCAATGTCTGCTTATGCAGATATTGCCATAAATGAAAGTCCATTGTATTTGTAATTCGGACTGCTGTCCAGAACTTTCATGGTAAATGTAGACGGAGATGTCCAGTGTTGGTCTTCAGCAAGTATGACGTATATTTTACTGGAAATATCATTTGGCTGTAGAATACTGCGTGTAAGCGGTAAAAAGACATATGTATCTCGCATGCTAACAATTTATGTGTTTCTTATAGTATGGCAGATTGGACCATTTGTCAAGAGGACAAAATATCATGGAGAGAGTGGTGTGTCCAGATCCTCCCAGCTGTATTTTTTGTTGTTTCAGCAGCAAAAGAAGATGGCGTGCCAGTGCCTTCATAATAATAACTTTCACCATTGCCGTATACAACCACACCGTACCAGGTGACGGAAGGGGATTTTTGTTTTACCTTTGAATTGTTAGATACACCGTAAGGTCTCAGATAAATAAACAAATTCTTGCCTAGCGGGTTGTTATCTTCGACTTTTTTTCCTTTAACCAGGACATTTTCCCACTTACCATTCACAAAACCCATGTTAATGCCTCCGGATGTTACAGAAATTGCATAGCCCATATCATCCTTCAGGAAAGTAAGTGTTCCATCATTTATAATATTGGTTATGGCAGACTTGATCGTCCGTGCATTGGCGATATCTACAGCCGTCTGGAGTTTTCCAGCTTTGATGCAAAGATGGGGATGGAACAGGAGACCAGAACGGCGATAACCGCTGTTGTGATGAGAAGCTCTGAGAGGGAAAAGCCTTTTGTGTGCCTTGCATTGTTTTTCATCGGTAAACCTCCATAAAAGGTATTTTAGAATTGAGTAAGCTGGTAGAATGGTGTTTGGGGAAAATAGCTAAGTTTTATTTTGTTCACTGTAACGGTAAATACTACTTTATATAATAGAAGTTTAGCCAGATACAGAATGTTTGTCCAGTATTTTTTACAAGAAAAGTACGAAAATCCATTTGGTTCTGAATTGTTACAAATATTTTTAAATAGGGCTTGAAAGTAGGATGGATATCGCATATAATCGCTCTCAAACGATATTTTTTCTTATGGAGGAAAACAAAAAATGCAGACAGATATGACTGTGGGAAAGCCTATGAAAATGCTGCTGAATTTTACCATTCCCGTATTTCTGGGAAATGTGTTCCAGCAGCTGTACAGCATGGCGGATGCGGTTATAGTCGGGAAGTTTGTAGGTACTAAGGGACTGGCAGCAGTAGGCGCCACAGGTACCATTACTTTCCTTATTATTGGGTTCCTGATGGGGCTTACCACAGGCTTTACCGTTCTTACGTCGCAGAAGTTTGGCGCAGGCAGAATGGATGAGATGCGAAAGACTGTGGGAAATGCAGCGATTCTTTCCGCTGTGATCGCGGCAATCATGACCGCAGTAAGTATGCTTGGGATGCACCGGCTGCTTGTTTTTATGCATACTCCGGAGGATATTTTTGATGGGGCATATGGATATATTATGATCATCTGTGCCGGCATTTTTACCCAGGTTCTGTATAATCTGGTATCCAGCATTTTAAGAGCACTTGGAAATAGTAAGACGCCGCTGTATTTTCTGATCCTGGCAGCAGGGCTGAATATTGTGCTTGATCTTGTGTTCATCATCTTTTTCCACTGGGGTGCACCAGGAGCAGCCTGGGCGACTGTTATCTCACAGGGAGTTTCAGGTGTTCTCTGTGTGATCTATATGTGGAAAGCAGTTCCGGAGCTTAAGATGAAAAAAGAAGACTGGTATTTTGACCGGAGTATTGCAGGTAAGCAGATCAGTGTGGGAATTCCTATGGGACTTCAGTATTCTATTACAGCGATCGGTACCATGATGGTGCAGAGTTCCCTGAATATTCTTGGATCTTATGCGGTTGCTGCATTTACGGCAGGGTCCAAGATCGAGAATATTTTTACCCAGGCCTTTGTGGCAATCGGTACTACAATGTCTACATACAATGCACAGAACATCGGGGCACGTAAGCTGGAACGTGTGCGCCAGGGCTTCCGTTGTGCAGATGTGATCGGATGTGCCTATGCGGTAGTTACCGGATTTATTCTGTTTTTTGTTGGAAAATATTTTTCCTATCTGTTTATTTCCGACAATGCAGATGTGGTAATTCCAATGGTAGAGACATATCTACGTTGTGTGGGAATGTTTATGATTCCTCTTTATATAGTGAACTGCTATCGGAATGGTTTCCAGGGAATGGGCTATGGACTGCTTCCAATGCTTTCAGGCGTGGCAGAACTGGTGGGAAGAGGTGTGATGGCAGTTGTTGCTGCGAATAAGGAGAGCTATACCATGGCATGTATGGCAAGTCCATTTGCATGGATCGTAGCTACTGTCCTTCTTATTGTACTTTACTTCTATGTAATGAAAGATATGAAGAAAAAGCTGTGTCTGTAGCGAAAATCCAGAAACTGTGAATTACAGACAGGCAGAAAATATTTCATAAAATATATGTGTCAAATAAAACCAGGTCCATTAGGTTTGTTTGACACATTTTTTTATGAAATATACATTTTAAGATACATATATGGAAAATATATGTTATAATAAAATGAGCTTTCCCTATAAGTGGGAAAGCCTGTTACAGCAGTGTTTGATCAGAGGAGAGTTTTATACATGAGTAAGGAGAATAAGCATACTCAGGAAAGTCCGGGAGACTTTGAAGATAAGATAGACGCAGCTATGGAAGAACTTGAGCTAGATCCGGATGAGGAATTTCGTGCTGCTGATTTTTATGAGGACGAAGATGCGGATCAGCGGGATAATATGGAGGACTTTGATTCCTTTGAGGATGCAGAAGATGACTCAGAGCTGGATGAACTGGGCGATGAGGAAATGGAAGAGTACCCGGAGGAAGAAGAGTATCTGGAGGAAACGGAATACACTGAGGAAGAAGCAGAGGAAGCTCATGAGCCTGTTTCTGAAGAGGGACAAAAAGAGTGGGAAGATTCCGAAAGCGATCCAGAGGAAGAGGCAGAAGAGGATTCCGCAGAGAAAGAGCTTCAGGTAGAGCTGATTCCACCACATTCCCAGCGAAGCGGAAAGCACAGAAGGGAAACGAATAGAGAAGGCAGGGAAAGCAGACAGAATGCCTCCAGGAAAGCTTCACAGAGTGGGAAAAAGCCTTCAGGACAATCCGCAAAGCCAGCGCAAAGATCAGCGCGTCCTACGAAAATATCCTATGTGCCTATATCAGATGAAGAACTGGATGAGAAGATCATTCCGATTTCTAAGAAAAAACATAAGGGACTTAAGGTAACCGGTCTTGTTGCGGCAATTCTCGCAGTGACAGCAGGCTGCGCATATGGTGCAATTTCCTATTACTACTCGGACCGTTTTTTTGAAGGCACATATATTAATGGAATTAATTGTTCCAATAAGACAGCTTATGAAGTAGAGCAGCTGATCGCAAGTGGGGTTGAGGATTATTCCATTGAAGTAGTTGCGAGAAATCAGGAGCCACAGACCATCAGTGGAAGCCAGATCAATTACCGTTATATGTCTGACGGGGAAGTTCTGAATCTTCTGAAACAGCAGAAGCCATATGAATGGGTACTGGGCTTTGTGGAGACCAGAAGCTATACTACACAGGAGAATGTTACCTTTGATAAGAGTCTTCTTCAGTCAGAGGTGAAGTCACTTAACTGTGCCCAGCCGGAGAACCAGGTGGAGCCGGAGAATGCATATGTGGCAATGGATGGAAGCGAATTTACCATTGTCCCGGAGACGGAGGGAAGTAAGCTTAAAGTGAAGGAAGCTTATAAAGCACTGGATACAGCGATTGCGGGAGGTCAGACATCTATTGACCTTGGAAGTACCCCGGATGTATATGCGGCGGCAGCTGTGACAAGTGATGATCCTACACTTCAGGCGACCAAGGATGCCTACAACAATTACACCAAGGCAAGTATTACCTACACTTTTGGCGACCAGACAGTAACCCTGGATGGAAATACTCTGAAAGACTGGCTGCAGTTTGATGATAAGGGACAGCTGGTACAGGATGATGCTTCTTTCACCCAGCACATCCGTGATTATGTGGCCCAGCTTGCAAGTGAGCATGACACAGTGGGAACCACACGTTCCTTTAATACCACAAGTGGCCGTACGGTTTCGGTGTATGGCTCCGCATACGGCTGGAAGATCGATCAGGAGGCTGAGGTGGCCCAGCTTACAGAAGATATCCGGACTGGTACACAGACCACACGTGAGCCGATGTATTCCATGCGGGCAAATGCCTATGGTTACAATGATATCGGAAGCACCTATATTGAAGTGGATATGACAGAGCAGCATATGTACTATTATCAGAACGGAAGCATTATCTTCGATTCAGACATCGTTTCCGGAGATATCCGTTATGATGACAGAGCTACTCCGCCAGGTATTTTTACCTTATATTATAAGAAGAGTCCTGATGTACTCCGTGGTGAGAAGAA
>JAQXQS010000014.1 GCA_029101305.1 Clostridia bacterium
CTTTTTTTGTAACTGGTAAAAATTGTGACATCTATATTTTTCTCCTATGTACTGCCCTACTTCTATCCGCCTGTGGATGCTAAAACGCGAATGGACTGGACAGTCATGTATTATCGGGTTTTCTGTGAACTTTTTCACAAAAAACACTTCGTGGAATATTACCAGCGAACAGTAATATTTTTCGGACAGCTTTACGAAATACAGCTCTTACCCGGCTGGTGTCCGACCTCATGGTAGACAGCCTGGGCACGGTAGCCTTCCGCAATAATATCCAGCTGTCTGTGAAAACGCTCCAACTGTTTCAGATCCTTGGTATGGAAAACCCTGAGGAACTCCGTCTGGATCTTAATCACCTCCCGCTCGCTGGATACGCGGTAAAGGTTCTCTATATTATTGAGAATATCCTTCACAAGATTCGACTGCATCTGTGAAGAATTCTGAGCATCCATAATCTCATTTCGAACAGAGGACATCTCCTGATCCAACAGAATAATGGCATCTGCCGCATTGGTCAGACGCTCTGCCACATGAGGCGGCATGTCTCCTTTATACTTGTACTGAAGAGAATGCTCAATGGTAGCCCAGAAGTCCATTGCCATGGTACGGATCTGGATCTCCGCCTGCAGCTTTCGGGGACCATTTAAGGTTTCCACCGTATAATAAATGATCAGATGAAGACTTCTGTAACCGCTCTGCTTCACATGCTTCAGATAATTCTTCTCGCTTTTGATGGTCATATCAGACCGGTTCTGGATCAGAGACGCTACTGTCTCAATATCTTCCTCAAACTGACAGATAATGCGGATTCCAGCAATGTCTTCTCCTTCCTCCTCCATGCGCTCCATGGGAATATGCTTGCGCTGCATTTTCTCCAGGATGCTGGATACACTTTTCACACGTCCGCTTACCTGTTCAATGGGGGAATACAGATCATTTTCTCTGTGTTCGCTGATAATGTGCTCAAATTTGACGATCAGTTCCCTGACCGCCAGTTCGTAGGGGCATAAAATGCTTCTCCATAACTGTATTTCCATATAATTCGCTCCTTACCGGATATGGGCAAAATAACAGAGCCTATAAAATCTGTTCTGCTGCTAAATATTGGTGAGCTGCCCATATGTCTAATTATTATAGCATATATTTCGAAAAAATTGTTATCAATATGTATACTTTTTTACTTTTTTCTCCATGGCACGTAAAACATAGTAAGGGTTCACACTCAGCTCCTCTTTTCCCTTTGGATTTACATAGATTCCAAGATGAAGATGGACTGGAAATTTTCCGGAAGTGCCTTCCTCTCCATATCCGGTATTCCCCATAAATCCAAGGATCTGTCCGGCCTCCACCGTTTCTCCTATCTGGAAATTTTTTTCATAGGATTCCAGATGTGCATAATAAAAATACCCACCATGGGAAGAACGGATCCCGATCCGATATCCCCCAAGAGGAAGCCATCCGATTTTTTCTATGCTGCCAGAAGTCATAGATATCACAGGATAAAATCCGGACTGAGAAATTGTGCCAAAGAGATCACAGCCTTCGTGCTTCCGGCTTCCACCATAGCTTCGGTCAGCCCCAAAGGTGTTTTCATAAAAAATCTCTTCTTCTATTTCTCCATCTGCCCTGACAGGAATGGGAAACGTTTCCAAATCTTTCCAGACAGCCAGGTAACAGCTTCTCAGATCATAATAGTCTTCGGGCTTGAAGCGCAGGTAAGCTTCATTGTTCCGGGAAAGACGTCTTGGAAAAAATTTTCCATTTAACATAGTTGCAGTAAGAAGATCAGCAAATTCCCTGTCCGGATATTCTTTTTCGTCAAGCTGCGCATAAAGCTCAGGTCTCAGGGCCTGTTCCCGGAAGGCTTCTGTAAAACAGGTATCCGAATTTAACAGGGAAGTCTGGCTTCTTTGCTGAATAAAATTCTGAAGCAAGGTAAGTGACAGCAGGAGAAAAAGAAGAAGGAGCAGATATTTTCCGGTCTTTCTTTTCATGGCATTTCCTCTCTTAAACATATGGGAAACTATAGGGTGAATTTTTTACCCTCAGATAATATATGGGAAAATAAAAAAAATAGAACAAAAAATCAGCTGCACTGAAAATATGTAGTACAGCTGATTTGTATGAGGATAATTCCATAGATTAGAGCGTGTTTGCAGACAATAAAAACATCAGTCCTTCAAGGCTTCCAGAACCTTCACCAGGTACTCCCAGACACGTTTTACAGATGGCATGTCCAGGCGTTCTTCGTAGGTGTGAATATCCAGGATGTTCGGACCAAGGGAAGTACAATCCAACCCTTCCATTCTCTCATAGAAAAGGCCACATTCCAGTCCGGCGTGGATGGCAACCACCTGCAGATCCTG
>JAQXQS010000015.1 GCA_029101305.1 Clostridia bacterium
GCAGCAGATATCGATGCTTTCCTTGCAGAAGCATGGGCACTTGATACAACTAAGACTGTTAAAGAAGCTCTTGCAGCTCAGATCGCAGTTATCGGCGAGAACATGAACATCAGAAGATTTGCTCAGGTTACAGAAGAGAACGGTTTCGTTGCTTCCTACACACATATGGGCGGTAAGATTGGTGTTCTTGTAGACGTTGAAACAGACGTAGTTAACGATGCTGTTAAAGAAATGGCTAAGAACGTAGCAATGCAGATTGCAGCTCTGAAACCACAGTATACAAGTGACAGCGAAGTAAGTGCAGAATACATTGAGCATGAGAAAGAAATCCTTATGGCTCAGATCCAGAACGATCCTAAGGAATCCCAGAAACCTGCTAAGGTTATCGAAGGAATGATCACAGGACGTATCAAAAAAGAGCTTAAAGAAATCTGCCTTCTTGACCAGACATACGTTAAAGCTGAAGATGGAAAACAGTCTGTAGCTAAATACGTAGAGCAGGTTGCTAAAGAAAACGGTGCTAAGATTACTGTTAAAGGTTTCGTACGTTACGAGACAGGTGATGGTATCGAAAAGAAAGAAGAGAACTTTGCAGAAGAAGTTGCAAAGCAGATGGGTAAATAATCTGTAAAGATTAATTTTCTATTTAGATTTAAGTATTTATAGGCCCTGAGAGTCTTATAAACACTATGTTTTAGAAGTGATTATAAGATTTTCAGGGCTTTTTTTCTCTATTTTTTTCTAAAAAGTCTAAATTATCTTCAGGCATCACTGAAAATCGTCAAAAAATGCAATTAGTTGAGTACAAAATGAGTAAAAGTATAGGCATGTAATCTTCAGCGAAGTTTACTCAAGTTATCAGCGATTTTATTATAGTAATCCTCGTAAATAATGCATAAATATGATTATATATTGATCGACTGTATGCCGTCACTGGGGATGGTAACGATTAATGCACTGGTGGCTGCTGATTATGTATTGATTCCAGTGGAAGCTGCATATAATGTTGATAATCAATCATTTAGAGAGTTGAAGGAAGGAGAAAAAGGAATACTGACTTATCAGGGTACAAGGTATCTGGGGGTTAAAATAATTTTATATTCTTGCATTTCTTCGTGCATCCTTTAATTCTGTGATTTTGCGAAAAGCATCTTCCAGTGGCAATTCACGACCAGCTTCCATATCATCAATTCCCCGGTCTAATATGCAGAGAAGATGATTGTATTCCCGGCTTTTATCGGTTATAGGGATTTTTTTATTAATTCCATGAAATCATTCCAATCATACGGTTTATAAATAGTGTAGTCAGATTGCAGGGAATCTTGGAATGATTAAGGGAGCGTTATACAGACATTATGAAAATAAGCTGTAAACGAAAGTATAGCATAATGCAATGATTTTTAACAAAAATCAGTAGAAAATGTTAAGGAAAGTTGGTCGTAAGACCACTCTTTTTATGCTAAAATATGTTAAAAATAATTGCAAAGGTGGGAAAAGTATGGATAACACAAGAAGAATATATTTGGATAATATTCGCTGGATTACGGTTTGCATTGTTGTAATTTATCACGTGATTTATATGTACAATGGTGTCCAGCTGTTTGGAGTAATTGGTCCGTTTAAAAAACAACAGCTGCAGGATGCTCTCCAATATCTGGTATATCCCTGGATGATGGCTTTGTTATATACGGTGTCTGGTATGACAGTCAGATATTATCTGGAAAAGCATAATTTAAAAGAATTTATCCGAGATAAAACACGCAAGTTGTTGGTTCCTTCCACCGTCGGACTTTTTGTATTTCAATGGATACTGGGATATTATAATATGAAAATCAGCGGTGCTTTTGAAAGTTTTGAGTCAGTTCCAGGAATAGTTCGGTATGTGATCATGGCTATGTCAGGAATCGGTGTTCTTTGGTATATACAGGTGTTATGGATTTTTTCGATGCTTCTGCTATTAGTGAGAAAAATTGAAAGGGATCGTATATGGAAAAAAGGAGAAAAAACACCAGTATGGCTGCTGGTTTTGTTAACTGCCTTTGTATATGGATTCTCACAAGTTCTTAATACTCCGATAGTAACTGTGTACCGGTTTGGAATTTACGGATTTTGTTTTTTTACAGGTTATTTTATTTTTTCACATGATGAGGTTGTTGAGCGTTTAAGTAAATGGTGGGGGATTTTTCTGATCGCAGCTGGTGCAACAGGAATATTCTACACGATA
>JAQXQS010000016.1 GCA_029101305.1 Clostridia bacterium
CGGCTGAGATTAAACTCATCCCGCACACTTTCCAGATATTTCTCCTGTAGTTTCATCAGACATTTCGTCATGTCAAAGACATTGGATGGCGTCTGAAGTTTCATTTCTCGATTCCTTCTTTCAATTAGTTCTTTTTAGAACTATTATATTAGTAAAAAAGAAATAGTCAACCACTATTTTTAAAATAAAAAGAGCCGTCGCCACAAATTAAGCAACAGCCCTTTTCCACATTCTATTTAATAATTCTCAGCATGTACCTCAAAGTAAGACTGTGGATGTGCGCATACCGGGCAAACCTCCGGTGCCTTCTCGCCAACTACGATATGTCCGCAGTTTCTGCACTCCCATACCTTGACCTCGCTCTTCGCAAATACTTCCTGCATCTCCACATTGTGCAGTAGTGCGCGATAGCGTTCCTCATGCCGCTTCTCAATAGCACCAACGAGACGGAACTTCTCTGCAAGCTCTGGGAAGCCCTCTTCCTCAGCCGTCTTTGCAAAGCCCTCATACATATCAGTCCACTCGTAGTTCTCGCCCTCAGCCGCCGCAGCCAGATTCTCAACCGTGCTTCCAATTCCATTCAATTCCTTGAACCACATCTTTGCATGCTCTTTCTCATTGTCTGCGGTCTTCAGGAACAGGGAAGCGATCTGCTCGAATCCGTCCTTCTTCGCCTTGGAAGCAAAATACGTATATTTGTTTCGAGCCTGTGATTCGCCCGAAAATGCCTCCAATAAATTCTTCTCTGTCTGTGTTCCTGCGTACTTATTTGCCATAACTCGTTTCTCCTTTCAAAAGTAGTAATTATTACTATTTCATATATTATACAAAAGAAATTTTATTTGTCAATTAGGTTTTTATATTGAACGGTTGTTCGATTTATGATATGCTTTTATTGTGTAATTGAAAAGAAAGCAGGATGTGATTTTCCGATTATTTAATGCCCTCTAGTTTTACGAAGGAGGGTGATGCCCTATGAACACGCTTGAAGTTTTAACTTTATTGCTCGTTGTTTTCGCGGCTTTGTCTTACATAGACGATCATAATAAAAAGAAATAGCATCCCACCGACCAAAGTGAATGCTATTTCTAAAATCTGTATTTACTGAGGGCAAATCGGATATTACATCCGATTACCTTTCTAAGTAGATTATACACGAGGGTACTTAATTTTTCAAGTGCCCTTTTGAGTTACATTGAAGCATACCTTACAATGGCTATTTTTCCTTACTGCATACATGCTCCACGATCACACGTACAGCCGCATATAATACACCTACAATCGGCCACACGATCCAAGTATCTCTCCAGTCATTTGTGATAAAGCTGATACCAAGATAAATCGCTGTTGAACCAAGCCAATACGCAAGTGAAAATGCGCCCATCTTATCGCTGATTTTCTTTTTTGCCCTTGTATAATCGCCTTCTTCAAGAAGCTTCTCCATGGCAGCCATCTGCGTTCCTCCCAGCACAAAGAAATATACACCACAAGAAATCAGAAACAGCATAATCCCTACCATACATACAATCGGGAAGTCCCGATCACCGAATATAGCTATACCGCCAAAGAGCGGAATCACAGAGAAAATGCACAATATAACACCAATCACATTGTAACGGACATATCGCTCATGGAACTGTTCTTTGCGTTCCTTCACCATTCCTGTCACACCATATTCTGTCTCGAAGCATTTTGTCTCTAAGAATTCAAATTTCTTCTGTTTCATATCGGTACATACAAAAATTGCAACCGCAATTCCAACCAATATGAACATCACACACATTCCAACTCCACCTGCAAAGTCTTCTCCGATTCCAAACGCTTCCACTTCGCTGGCTGCCCCTAACACGATCAGGCAGATTGGCGATATCACGCAGAGCCACGTTGCAAATGCGATTCTTTTTGCAACCTCTTTTATGATCTGCAAAAACTCACTTGCCATTTCCATTGTCACTTTATACTGTGGTTTATCTTCTTCATAGGAATCCTCCCCGGTATAAATCTCCTCTTCCATCTCATCTTTAATGAGATAGTCCGTTGTCACACCAAAGATCTGACTAAGCTTCAATATTTTATCCAGGTCCGGAACCGCCTGTGCCCCTTCATATTTGGAAATGGATTGTCGGCTGACTCCTAATTTATGTGCCAGTTCTTCCTGAGACCAACCATTCTTTTTTCGCAAGTTAATAATCTTATCCGCTAATATCATAAGCGCCTCCTCCTGCCATCCGCATGGCAAATTTGATGTTCCTATCGTACGCATTTTCTCCGTTGCACACAAGAAAGCCGCACGGACAATTTGTCAACCGATAGTTGCAGCCCCTGATTTTTAGCCATTTTTTATGCCCCAGCTAGAAAATCCGCAGAAGCACCATATAACAGACTGTTCCAAGCAGGATGCTCAAAAATGTATTGTGCTTCCATTTGTAACTGACTGCCACGCCCAAGCCAATAAGTGCCGGCTTGTGACTCGTCGCAATATTTTTCTCTTTTGTTTGCTCATCTTAAACTACCACATATTCTTCAGGACATCGCCCTTTTGATATAGATTTCCCTTTACATTTGCTTTGACTTCCTCTAACTGTCCACGCTTTACCATATAGGAGATATTCTGTCTCGAACAATCCAGAACCTCACAACATTCTGTCGTGTCCAGCAGATTATTTTTGGCAAAGCAGATAAAATCATCCTGCGACAAAGGAATTGTCACGCCAACATCATAAAGAATCCATGCAGGTATGTCAATGGAATCATCAAACGTGATGGAATATCCACCGGTTCCTACCTGACAGG
>JAQXQS010000017.1 GCA_029101305.1 Clostridia bacterium
ATTTAAAGGAGACGCAACATGAATACCATTTACGCAGAATACAACATGTACCACAACAGCATTGATATTTATACATCTGCCGGATATATGCTACGTTAGCAGAAAAAATATTGGATATTACAGTAATCGACATTGCTGCAATCGTTCTTTTTTTTCACTTTCATCTGGCTTAAGGCGAGTTGTGCTGTTATTTTCATTGAATCGTCTGCTTATATTTCTGATTGGTGAACTTCAAAATATCCAGGATCTCTCTGCTTGTCTTACTATCAAGATTTCCGGTCGGCTCATCTGCAAGAATAAATGCCGGCTCGTTTATAAGTGCCCTTCCTATGGATACTCTTTGCTGCTGACCTCCTGACATTTGACCTGGCAGATGTTTTGCCCGTTTCTCAAGACCCAGCATATTCACAATCTCAGAAAGCCGTTCCTTATTCTCTTTTCTTCCATCTAATTTCCATGGCAGCGCAATATTTTCCTCCGCAGTAAGAGTGGGTATCAGATTATAAAACTGATAAACAATCCCCAGATTTCTTCTTCGGAAAATTGCAAGTTCATCCTCACTCATTGCTTGTATCTCATTTCCATCAATGATAATAGAACCGCTTGTTGGATAATCAATTCCGCCAATCATATTCATAAGTGTCGATTTCCCAGAACCGGATGCTCCGATGATTGCAACAAATTCTCCTCTTTCTACCGAAAAAGACACATGATCAAGCGCAATCACTTCCGATTCACCTTCACCATATTTCTTTGTTAATTCCTTCACTTCTAAAACAGCCATTGTAGTCCTCCTTTTTTCAAATACCATCCTAGCAATGCAAAATGACTGTTCCGTGACAAAAGAAATTATTATTGTGACAATTTTGTCACTTAGAAACAATTCACTTAAAAAACTTTAAAATAAAAATTGTTCCCTCTCCCTTGCCACCAAAATCAACATCTATATCTCCACCCTGTCCTTTCAGAATAGAGAGTGCAAGCGGCATTCCGATTCCAAATCCATTTTCATTGGTAGAATTTTCAAACCTTTTAAAAAGAGCAGCATACTCAGTTTTGTCCATTCCCACACCGCTGTCCCTGACCGAAATCCAACTATACATAGAATTTTCTCCGCTGTCGATCTCAATCACACTTCCATCCGGTGAATATTCGATGGCATTTTTGACAATGTTCGTAAGCGCTTCTGTGGTCCAGCGTTTATCACAATGTATGATGCAATCTTGTTTCAGTTCTATGGTCAGACCGTGGATATCCAAAAGGATTGCCACCGATGGTTTTACTGCCTCTAAAAGTTCTGACGTGTGGATGTCATTTCTGATAAAATCGATTGCATGGGCATCAAGCTTTGCCATCTTAAGAAGTGCCCCTACAAGCCACTCCATTTTGTTTAACGAAACCTGAATGTTATGAATGAACTCTGTCTGTTTTTCCGGCTTCGCCTTCTCCAGTAAATCCGCCATAATCATCATAGATGTAATCGGTGTTTTTAACTGATGGGAAATATCTGCCATATAATCAGAGAGACTGTCTCTTTCTGCCTCAACTGCCTTTATCTGTTCATTTTTCGTGTTCACAAGAGCATAAATATCATTTTTTAATATGTTAAAAGAGCCTTCCTTATTCTCTCGAATATCCAGTTCCTCGCCGGAACCATAGCCTTTCACAAACTCCGACAACTGTTCTATCTCTTTTTTCTTAATCCACACGATATCCCATCCCCCGCACAGTCTCAATATGTATTGCCTCCCCAAGTTTCTCCCTCAACCGTTTCACATAGACGGTAAGTGTATTATCCTCAACAAAGTTGCCGTCTGCGTCCCATATTTTGTCAAGAATCTGCTGTCTTGTCAAAAGGATTCCTTTATTACTCGCAAAAATAAGCAGCAACCGATATTCCAATGCTGTAAGTTCTATGATTTTATCATTCACATAAACTTTTGCCTCATCTGTATGGATGGCTGCATGACCCATATAGATTATGTTATTCTTCTCTCCATTTTTGATATTGACAGATAAAATGCGCCGAACTCTCGCCAAAAGTTCTCGAATTCTGAAAGGTTTTACAATATAATCCTGTGCTCCTTCATCAAATGCCCTCACAATTGTATTTTCATCATCCACAACTGT
>JAQXQS010000018.1 GCA_029101305.1 Clostridia bacterium
CGGCTGCGAGCTTTCATTTGACAGGTTCGAATATACAGCCTGACTTTCGTAAATTATAGCTGTTCAAAATCAACCACCCATTTACAGTTACCACACACCAATAAGAAACGGAGAAGAGATCATGCAACAGATTACATTAAAAATAGATGGAATGATGTGCGGAATGTGTGAATCCCACATTAACGAAAGTATCCGGAATAACTTTTCTGTAAAAAAAGTTTCCTCCTCTCATGCAAAGGGAGAAACTGTTATTCTTACAGAAGAAGATCTGGACGAGGCCAGACTAAAAGAGGTAATCGGCAACACCGGTTATAAGCTTCTTTCTGTTTCCCAATCCCCTTATGAGAAAAAGAAAGGTCTTTTCTCTTTCCTGAAAAAATAACCTTTCTTTTCTATAAAAATCACAAAACCCCACAAAAGCTCCTGTTTTGCTTTCTGGAATTTCATCGAAAGCAAAGCGGGAGCTTTTCACTTTATATCATCTATAATAATTTTCTAAACCAGACAGCCAGCTTCAAAACCATATTCAAAATTCCAGCTGGCAACTATGAACACTGCAAAAGCTCCGGTAAAATAGAAAGGGCATACTGGGCAAGGCTGTGATCCTCTTCGCCAGTCCCGCCACTTATTCCAAGACCACCGATAATGGTATCCCCGGATTTCAGCGGTACACCCCCTCCAAAAATCACGATCCTGCCGCCATCCATCTTATCCACGCCATAGAAGGTTCCACCAGGCTGGGCCAGCCTGGATAATTCCATCGTAGACATTTTTACTGCAACAGAAGTATAGGCTTTTTTCAAGGCAACATCAAAACTCACAAGAAAAGCTCCATCCATTACATGGACTGCAATGGGATTGCCATCCGGTCCGCAAACAGCGATAACAGCCTTCTTTCCCCGTCTTAACGCCTCCTGCTCAATTTTCTCTATAAGCTTCTTTGCTATATCAAGCGTAATTCTGCCGGGAACTCCAATACGCCGGAGAACAGCCTGAATCACTGCTTCGTCAATAGAAGCAGGTTCCTGGTTTCTGGAACTCCCAGGAAAATCTTTTCCACTCATACTTTCACCTGCTGTTTTTTGAACTTCTCCATTTTGGGGCCATAGCTTTTCTGTATCTTCGCCAGGCATCTCATTTCTGGCATTCTCTATCTCTTTTCCTGCCTTACCAGATGCCTCTGACTCCATGTATCTGGCCAGTATATACAAATAATCAGCCAGACGGTTCATATATTTCTTAGTACCGGTATCCGAGCCAAATTTTACACTTACAGTAGCAAGCACCCGCTCTGCCCTTCTGGCAACCGCACGTGTCACATCAATTTCTGCTGACAAACGGTTTGCGCCTGGCACTGCAGGCTCTTTCGGACAATTGAAAAGCCCTGCCAGACGGTCAATCTCTTCTTCCAGAAGTTCCGTTTTATCATCATTAATCTTATATTCCCGATTATACGGATCAGACACCCCAGATATTACGATCTGAAGATTTCCCTGGATCTTCTCCAGAAAACGAATCGTATCCTGCTCGCTTATCATGGTCTTAACTACCCCGATATGGCAGATAAGCTCGTCGATGGTTCCTTCCAGCTGAATCCTATCATCAGATTTGGAAACATTTTTGGTATGGACAAGATCCGTTGTGCCCTTGTCACCGTTTTTCGTATAAATACTCATATGGAACTCTCCCAACCTCTATTACTTTTTCACCTGATACAGCGCTTGTCCAATCATTATCCCACCTGCGCAGAATGCGGATTTTGATACGGATTCCCACGTGCAGGCAAATTCCTTGAGGCACTAACACACTGAATGTAAGATAATCAGAAGCTTATCTTATATTCACTATATTACTGCAGCATTTCCACATAGCCCTCATATATCTGAAACAGACTTTGGACAAACGCTTTTCTGTCTGTCCAAAGCCTCTATTATACTTACTGTTGCGATTGTTTCCAGCCATATTACAAGCCAATTGCAGACCTGCCAGCCATTTTGCATCAGAATGACCACAGCTTCTTATAAATCTTTACAATGTCTTCTTTGGTTGGAACACGTGGATTCGCAGGTGTGCAGGCATCTGCCAGTGCAGCATCTGCCATCTTATCGATTGCCTCAAAATATTCATCTGGGGAAATCGTTCCCAGTTCCTGGATCGTAAGCGGAATGTTCATCTCTTTCTGCATAAACTGAATCCAGTTTACCAGAGATCTGACTGTCATTACTTTATTATAATTGCTCAGTCCCAGAATGTGGGAAATATTTGCATATCTCTTCACTGCCGGAAGATATTCCTTCTGGCTTCTGCTGTGCTTATTAATGTCCGCATTAAACTCCACAATATGCGGAAGCAGCATCGCATTGGCACGACCATGTGGAATATGGAATACAGCACCAAGCTGATGCGCCATACTATGTGTAATACCAAGTCCTGCTGTATTGAAGGAAAGTCCTGCAAGACAGGAAGCTACATGCATTTTCTGGCGGGCATGCATATCATTGCCGTCCAGATAAGCTCTTAACAGAAAGACACCGCAGATTTCGATTGCCTTTTCTGCAAGGGCAGATGAAAATTCATTATGATTGATACTTACATATGACTCAATTGCATGAGTCAGTACGTCCATACCTGTATCCGCTGTAATAGAAGGTGGAACACTTTTTACCAGTTCTGCATCCAGAATTGCTTCATCAGCAGTAAGGCTGTCTGAAATAAGCGGATACTTTACATGGTTCTCTGTATCATTTACAACTGCAAAAGAAGTAACCTCAGATCCTGTACCACTTGTAGTCGGAATTGCGATAAGACCTACTTTTCCATAATTGTTGATCTTCAGGGCAAACTCACGGATTGCCTTAGAGGAATCAATTGCGGAACCGCCACCCACAGCGACCACAACTTCTGGCTGGTATTCCAGAAACTTCTTTACACCTTCTGCGATTTTTCCTACCGGTGCGTCCGGTACAACATCACTGAATACTTCAAACTCCTTGCCACCGCGTTTCAACGGGTCTGTGATCAGATTGATCATTTCCCCTTTTGCGATGAA
>JAQXQS010000019.1 GCA_029101305.1 Clostridia bacterium
CGGATACGCCACACCGACGAAATGGGTCGCATTTTGGAAGTTGGCTCTGAACCGCTATGGAAAAATATTGCAACAGGAGGCTTCATGAAGACAGAAGAACTGCGTTACCTACAACGTCTGGCGGAACTTTATCCCACCATTGGGAAAGCTTCCACAGAGATTATCAATCTCCAGTCTATTCTCAATCTTCCCAAAGGCACAGAGCATTTTTTGTCTGATATCCACGGAGAGTACGAGGCTTTTTCCCACGTGCTCCGAAATGGTTCAGGTGCAGTGCGGAAGAAAATAGACGATGTATTCGGACACACCTTAAGCAACAGTGACAAGCGTTCCCTGGCAACCCTTGTGTATTATCCCAAGGAGAAAATTGCCTATGTAAAGAAAAAAGAACCGGATATGCTAAACTGGTACAAGATTACCCTGTACCGTCTGATCGAGGTGTGCAAGACCACGGCCTCCAAGTATACCAGATCCAAGGTACGCAAGGCTTTGCCTGCGGATTATGCATATGTTATAGAAGAACTGATCACGGAAAAAGCGGAGGTTCTTGACAAAGAAGCTTACTACGATTCTATTGTAGATACCATCATTGATATCGGCAGGGCAGAGAATTTTATCATTGCCCTTGCAGAGCTGATCCAGAGACTGGTTGTAGACCATCTTCATGTGCTTGGAGATATCTATGACAGAGGTCCGGGTCCCCATTTTATCATGGACAGACTGATGGATTACCATTCCCTGGATATTCAGTGGGGCAATCATGACGTAGTCTGGATGGGAGCTGCTGTGGGCCAGGCCGCATGTATGGCGACAGTGATCCGAAACAGCATCCGTTACGGCAATCTTGATATTCTGGAAGATGGTTACGGGATCAATATGATGCCCCTTGCTGCTTTTGCGATGGAAGTATATGGGGATGATCCATGTGATGTTTTCGAAATTCATGGAAATCCTTCTAATTATAATGCCCTGGAGAAAGAATTAAGCAGGAAAATGCACAAGGCAATTTCCATTATCCAGTTTAAGCTGGAAGGAGCCCTTGCCAAAGAACATCCGGATTTTCACATGGAGAACCGGTGTGTGCTGGAAGGCATTGATCCGGAGCATGGAACTGTCCGCCTGCCAGATGGAACAGAGCATAAGCTTCTGGATAATCATTTCCCAACCATTGACTGGGAACATCCTTACGAACTGACTGACGGGGAAAAAGATGTGATAGAGCGTCTGACTTCAGCATTTCGGAATTGTGAAAAGCTGCAGAACCATATGCAGCTGCTTCTGGACAAAGGAGGCCTTTACAAGACCTATAATGGGAATCTTCTGTTTCACGGAAGCATTCCGCTTAATGAAGACGGGACTCTGAAAGAAGTCCGGATTTATGGCGAGACTTGTAAAGGCAAGGCACTTTATGATAAACTGGAAGCCTATGTAAGAAAAGCATTTTTTACCGTAGACGAGAAGGAGAAGAAGGAAAGCCAGGATATTTTGTGGTATATCTGGGCAGGTCCCAATTCCCCGCTTTATGGAAAAGATAAAATGACCACGTTCGAGCGTTATTTTATCGCAGATAAAGAGACGCACAAAGAGAAAAAGAATGCCTACTACCATCTCTGGGAAAAAGAAGAGGTGGTAAACCGTATGCTTCAGGAATTCGGACTTGATCCGGAGAAAGGGCATATTATCAACGGTCACGTGCCGGTACACCAGCTTGAGGGAGAAAATCCTGTGAAATGTGACGGTAAAGTGATCGTTATTGATGGTGGTTTCTGCGAGGCATACCGGAATGTGACCGGTATTGCCGGATATACTCTGATATACAGTTCCTATGGTTTGAGTCTGACTGCACATGAGCCTTTTACTTCGGCAGAAGATGCAGTGGCAACTGAGAGGGACATTGTGTCCAACCGTGTGGCTGTCCGGTATAACCCAAGGCGTGCACTTGTAGGAGATACGGATAACGGTAAGGCACTGAAAGAACGAATTCAGGAGCTGAAACAGCTTTTGGATGCCTATCGAAAAGGCGTTATAAAGGAGAAAAAATAAGGAGACTAAGAGAAAATGGGTGGAATTTTTGGTGTTGCTTCAAAGTCTGATTGTGTAATGGATCTTTTTTTTGGAATTGATTATCATTCCCATCTGGGAACAAGAAGAGGTGGAATGGCTGTTTTTGACAGGATAGGCGGTTTTAACCGTGTGATCCATAATATTGAGAACTCTCCCTTCCGTACCAAGTTTGACAAAGATGTAGCAGAGATGGAGGGAAATATTGGAATCGGCTGTATTTCCGATAATGAACCCCAGCCTCTTCTGGTGCGTTACCATCTGGGGAATTTTGCCATCACCACAGTAGGTAAGATCAACAATATAGAAGCATTGGTGGAGAAATGTTTTCAGGATGGACATACCCATTTTCTGGAGATGAGTGGCGGCAGTGTGAATCCAACAGAAGTGACAGCGGCCCTGATCAATCAGAAGGACAGTATTGTGGAAGGAATCCGTTATGCCCAGGAGATGATCGAGGGTTCCATGACTCTTCTTCTTATGACAGGAGAGGGAATATATGCAGCACGTGACCGCTATGGCCGTACACCGCTTGTCATCGGCAAGAAAGAGGATGCCTGCTGCGCTTCCTTTGAAAGCCATGCTTATATTAATCTCGGATATGAGGACCTGAAGGAATTAGGCCCTGGTGAAATTGACTTCATTACGCCGGAGGGTGCCCAGGTGCTGCAGCAGCCAGGAGAGAAAATGCGGATCTGTTCTTTCCTGTGGGTATATTATGGTTATCCTACCTCTACCTATGAAGGAGTAAATGTAGAGGAGATGCGTTATAAATGCGGGGATATTCTGGCCGGAAGAGATGCTGGGGAAGTAAATCCGGACCTGGTAGCTGGTGTACCGGATTCTGGTATCGCACATGCCATTGGTTATGCAAACCGCTCCGGAGTTCCATTTGCCCGCCCGTTTATCAAATACACTCCTACCTGGCCCAGATCTTTTATGCCAACCCAGCAGAGCCAGCGTAATCTGATCGCCAGAATGAAGCTGATCCCGGTACATAAACTGATCAAGGATAAGAGTCTTCTGATGATCGATGACTCTATTGTAAGAGGCACCCAGCTTAGGGAGACAACGGAATTTCTGTATAATAACGGGGCGAAGGAAGTGCATATCCGCCCGGCATGCCCGCCTCTTTTATACGGATGTAAGTATCTGAATTTTTCCCGTTCCAAGTCCGAAATGGATCTGATCACAAGACGCATCATCGCAAAACGTGAGGGAGAAAATGTATCTGATAAGATCCTGCAGGATTATGCAAACCCGGATTCCACCAATTATAAAGAAATGCTGGAGGAAATCCGTAAAGAGCTGAACTTTACATCACTGAAATACCATCGTCTGGATGACCTGAAGAAATCCATTGACATCGAACCATGCAAGCTTTGTACCTATTGCTGGAATGGACAGGAATAAAGGAAGCGACAGCAACCGTTTTTATTCCAGGTCAGGGACATGGAAGTCATTTTGGTACAGGAGGTAAGCGCATATGAAAAAACAGAATAAAGATGTACTAAAAGCAACTTTGTTTGCACTGATCGCCATATTCATCATGATTGGCATTGCAGGTCTGCTATTTGCCAATCACAAAAAGAAGCTTCAGAAGGAACAGCAGAAAAAGGCGGCTATTGAAGCACTGGAAAAGGTGCCTACTGTGACACCTACACCTGCTGCGACTGCTACGCCTACACCGGAGCCTACTGCTACCGTGACGCCTACGCCGGTAATCAGCCGTGCGCCTGCATTTATGGCAAATGACTATTATGGAACCTGGTACAGCAAGGATGGCCTGGTAACATTGACAATTGATGATCTTACTCTTAAGTCTGTTACTTTTTCATTTTCCCAGGCAAAGGACAGTGAGGGCACCAAAGTTTCAGAGGCTTCTGATACGGCAAAGGTATCCGGAAATGCGGCGAAACTGTCTTTTTCGGATTCCTGGGGAAACAAGGTAAGTGGAAATATGACCTTCGACCAGGGCAAGCTTTACCTGCGTCTTGACACTGTAGAGACAGCGGATGGTGCTGGAATGGCTCCATCTGTAGATGAAGTGCTGACCAGGGAGAAGGCGGCTTTGGTTAATGCAGAGCCAACTGTGACGAAGGCTGCCGGAGAGAAGAATACGGATATTTCTGACAGGGATTACATTTTCCCGGAAAGTGACAGCCGTTATCTTACAGAGGAGGATCTTTCCGGCTATTCCTCCGATCAGCTGGAGCTGGCCAAAAATGAGATTTATGCCCGTCATGGAAGGAAGTTTGTGACACAGAGAATTGCTGATTATTTTAACGGCAAATCCTGGTATAAAGGAACGGAAGATCCGGATACCTTTGATAATAATCAGGGGGAGATCTTTAACGAATATGAAGTCGCGAATATAACGAAAATTGCAGAACAGGAAGCGAAGCTTCGAAGTGAAGGCAAATAATGAAATACGAAGCAAAAGAAAATGCCAAAATGAGGGGAGGATTGTTCCCCCCTCATTTTGGCATTTTCTTGTTATCAGTACGTCCGACCAGATAGTCAATACTGGTCTCATAGTAATTTGCAAGCCGGATCAGCATTTCAATAGGAATATTCCTGGAGCCGGTTTCATAATGGGAATAGGAGCGCTGGCTGATGTGAAGAATTTCACTGATCTGCTTCTGGGAAAGATCGGCGTCCGTCCGAAGATCCTGGATTCTCTGAAATTTCATAGGTTCACCTCTTTTTCTTCTGTAGAATCGTTCAGAGCTGGCAGTTAAAAGTAGAAGGAAACATGCGCTGGCTCTGAAAGGGTTCAAATTCTTTCAGAAAGTATAAATCAGAACGAAATGCACTATTGCAATCCAGAGCAAAATGGGCTATAATAAATTTTGTATATCTTTTAATCACATCTTTGGGTCAGAATATTTATATGTGACCAGTACTATTTTTTGATCTTTTCATCTTTTTTATTCCAGAGACATATTGAAGCGGCAGAATAGTTTCGGATACGGGGAAGAACTATATCTGCAGAAAGGAATAAGAGTGTTTGCAAGTGTTTTATCAGCGGCAATTTCCGGAATGGAAGTCTGTTCGGTCCAGGTGGAAGCAGATGTAAGCAACGGGCTTCCCTGCTTTACTATGGTTGGCTTTCCCAGCACACAGGTTAAGGAAGCACAGGACAGAGTGCGTACCGCCTTGAAAAATAACGGAATCAGTCTGCCGCCCAAGAAGGTGACTGTGAATCTGGCACCAGCAGATTTAAGAAAAGAGGGGGCTGGATTTGATCTGCCGGTTGCAGCTGCAATTCTGGCAGCAGCAGGTTTTCTGGAACCAGGACTGCTTAAGGACGTTATGGTGATGGGCGAGCTTAGCCTGAATGGCGAAGTGAGAAGCATTTCCGGTGTACTGCCAAGAGTGATCCGGGCCAGAGAGCTGGGATGCCGGTACTGCATTATCCCTTTTGGAAATCTGAAAGAAGGAATTCTGGTGCAGGATATGCAGGTGATTGGTGTCCGGCATATAAAGGAGGTGCTGGACGTCGTATCAGACCCGGATGGATTCCAGAAAGGATGGGTCCCTTTTGAAGAGCATAAAGAGAGAGAAAAAGAAGCGGTTCCAGCTGTGGATTTTATGGAAATCTGCGGACAGGAAAGTGCCAGAAGAGCAGCAGAGATCGCAGTCAGCGGTTTTCACAATATTCTGTTCATAGGTCCACCTGGTACCGGGAAAACCATGCTGGCTAAAAGGATTCCTACGATCATGCCTTCTCTTACATTTGAGGAAAGCCTGGAGCTTACAAAAATTTACAGCATTGCAGGCCTTTTAAGCCAGGAAAGACCACTGATCCAGGTAAGGCCTTTTCGAAGTCCCCACCATACCAGTTCGGCAGCAGCTCTGGCCGGAGGTGGCAGGATACCAGGGCCAGGGGAAGTGACACTTGCCCACAGAGGGGTGCTGTTTCTGGATGAATTGCCGGAATTTACACGAAGAAGCCTGGAAGTGCTCCGGCAGCCTTTGGAGGATAAACAGATCCAGCTGTCAAGAGCAAGCGGAACTTATGTATTTCCAGCCGGATTTATTTTGGTGGCTGCCATGAATCCCTGCCCATGTGGTTATTATCCTGACATGAACAAGTGCAGATGCACAGCAGGGGAAGTGAGCCATTATCTTCATAAACTGAGTCAGCCTCTTCTGGAAAGAATTGATCTTTGCGCTGATGTGCCTCCAGTTAGTTTTTCCCAGATTTCAGGTGCAAAGAAAGGAGAGAGCTCGGCTGTTATCCGGAAAAGAGTGGAAAAAGCCAGGAAAATACAGCAGAAACGTTATCAAGGGGAAAAAATCTGTTTTAATGGGGAACTATCTGGCAAACAAATCCAGAAATACTGCGTTCTCACAGAGCATGCCCTTCAGGTGGCAAAGGATGCTTTTGAACTTATGGAACTCAGTGCCAGATCCTACCACAGGATTTTGAAAGTCTCCAGAACGATTGCTGATATGGAGGGAGAGGAGCTCATACACACCAGGCATGTTGCAGAAGCTATTACTTATAAGGCTTTTGATAAAAAGTACAAAAGTTAAGGGCAAAAATGGAGTGCTTATGAAATTGTTTCAAATATAAGATTCATAAAACCGTGCATTTGGAGGTAATCTAGTATGGAAGAAATACAAAAAATTAAGTGTGTGACCAGAGAAGAGCCGGAATTTCCAGAACGCCTCAGAAAGCTTTCCGGAATGCCGAAAAAATTGTATTATATTGGAAATCTGCCGGATCCGAAGAAGCCCTCCGCAGCTGTGATCGGTGCCCGTATGTGCAGTCCCTATGGCAGATGCCAGGCATTTAAATATGCAAGAACCATGGCAAAGCATGGCGTGCAGATCATCAGTGGCCTGGCAAGAGGCATAGATGCAGAGGGACATAAAGGCGCACTGGATACGGACACTCCTACTTTTGCTGTATTGGGAAGTGGCGTGGATGTGTGTTATCCAGCTTCAAATAAAAGGCTTTACCAGAGAATCCTGGAGAAAGGCGGCGGGATCATAAGTGAGCTTCCACCAGGCTCGCCTCCGGTGAACTGGGCGTTTCCAGCCAGGAACAGGATCATCAGCGGACTTTCTGATGCAGTTCTTGTGGTAGAGGCGAAAGAACAAAGCGGCTCTTTGATCACAGCTAATTTTGCCCTGGAGCATGGACACAGCGTTTATGCCCTTCCGGGAGCTGTGACAGAGGAACTGAGCAGAGGCTGCAACAAGCTGATTTTTGATGGTGCAGGAATTGCCTACAGCCCGGAAATCATGCTTATGGAATGGGGGATTGAAGAAAAAAACAGCCTTCAAAATTTGGAAAAAAAGAAGTTGGGGCTTGCACCAGATTTGGATTTGGTGTATAGTGGTCTCGATTTACGACCTGAAAACCTGGATAATTTGATCAGAAAAACCGGGCTTTCAGCGGCAAAAGTCTGTACCTGTCTCACCGAACTTACGCTTATGGGGCTTGTGGGAGAGAACGGCAGACAATACTACAGAATATCAGGGGGCTGATTCTGCAGTGATCTGAAGTGACTGTGAAAGGATTTTACAGTTGCAATCTGAATACAAATTAGGAGAGGTAGTATGGCTAAATATCTGGTGATAGTGGAGTCACCTGCAAAAGTAAAGACAATAAAGAAATTTCTTGGGTCAAATTATGAAGTAGAGGCATCGAATGGACATGTGCGTGATTTCCCCAAGAGTCAGTTTGGAATAGATGTAGAAAATGATTTCGAGCCGAAATACATTACCATCCGCGGAAAAGGGGAGTTGCTTGCCAAGCTTCGCAAGGCAGCCAAGAAAGCGGATAAGATTTATCTTGCAACTGACCCCGACCGTGAGGGAGAGGCGATTTCCTGGCATTTGATGCAGGCTCTGAAAGAAGATCCAAAGAAAATGCACCGAATCACATTTAATGAGATCACAAAGACTGCTGTCAAGGATTCTCTGAAGCATGCAAGAGGACTGAACATGAACCTTGTGGATGCCCAGCAGGCAAGAAGAATGCTGGACCGTATGGTTGGTTATACCATCAGTCCTTTATTATGGGCAAAGGTAAAACGCGGTTTAAGTGCAGGCCGTGTGCAGTCTGTTGCGCTTCGCATCATCTGTGACCGGGAGGAAGAAATCAATTCTTTCATTCCGGAAGAATACTGGAGTCTGTCTGGTGAGTTCCTGGTTGCCGGGGAGAAGAAGCCTCTGGAGGCAAAGTTCTATGGAACAGACAAGAAGATGGATATCCACAATAAGGCTGAGATGGATCAGATTCTTGCAAAGCTTCAGGATGAGGAATTTGAGATCTCCGAAGTGAAAAAAGGTGAGCGGACCAAGAATGCACCTCTTCCGTTTACCACCAGTACTTTACAGCAGGAAGCTTCCAAGACACTGAATTTTTCTACTCAGAAGACTATGCGTCTTGCACAGCAGCTCTATGAGGGCGTTGATATCAAGGGCAGTGGTACTGTGGGTGTGATCACATATCTTCGTACCGATTCCGTCCGTATTTCCGATGAGGCAGATGCAGCTGCGAGAAGCTACATTGGAAGCCAGTACGGAGAAGAATATGTGTCTGAATCGGTTAAGGCAGTAAAGAAAGGGCAGAAGATCCAGGATGCCCACGAGGCAATCCGTCCTACCGATATCAGCCGTACACCTGTACAGATAAAAGAATCCCTTACAAGAGACCAGTTCCGGCTGTATCAGCTGATCTGGAAGCGGTTTGCGGCAAGCCGTATGGCACCAGCCAGATATGAGACTACATCTGTAAAAGTAGCTGGCGGGGATTATACATTTACCGTATCTGCTTCAAAAGTGGCATTTGACGGTTTCCTTTCTGTGTACATGCAGGAAGAGGATATGAAGAAGAGCAATGTTTTAAGCCAGAGCCTGACCAAAGGCATGAAGCTGAAACTGAAAGAATTAAAGCCGGAACAGCATTTTACCCAGCCGCCGGCGCATTATACAGAGGCTTCCCTGGTAAAGACCATGGAAGAACTGGGAATCGGCCGTCCAAGTACTTATGCACCGACGATCACTACCATCATCAGCCGCCGTTATGTTTCCAAGGAGCAGCGTAATCTTTATGTGACAGAGCTTGGGGAAGTTGTAAACAGTATTATGAAACAGGCATTCCCAAGTATTGTGGATGTGAATTTCACTGCTACTATGGAGGGACTGCTTGACTGCGTCGAGAATGGTACTGTCCAGTGGAAGACCGTTGTGCGTAACTTCTATCCAGACCTGAAGCATGATGTGGATGCAGCTCAGGAAGAACTGGAGAAAGTGGATATCCATGATGAAGAGACAGACGTGGTCTGCGACAATTGTGGCCGTCATATGGTGATCAAATATGGTCCCCACGGAAGATTTCTTGCATGCCCTGGATTCCCGGAGTGCCGCAATACCAAGCCTTACTATGAAAAAATCGGTGTAGCGTGCCCGAAGTGTGGTAAGGAGGTTGTTCTGAAGAAGACCAAGAAGGGCCGTAAGTATTATGGCTGTGAGGACAATCCGGAATGTGATTTTATGTCCTGGCAGAAGCCATCTGACAAGAAGTGCCCGGTATGCGGAAGTTATATGGTGGAAAAAGGCAATAAACTGGTGTGCAGCCAGGAGACCTGTGGCTATGTAGAAGCCAGACCAAAAGAGGAAAAAGACAATTAAGGGATTTTAAAAGAAAAGTTCTCCTGCGTGGCGAGAGTATAACCACGCAAGGGGGACTTTTTTGCGCTATAAAAAGGTACTTGGAATTTCAGATACTGCTGTTGTTTAACGAATAGTTTCAAAAACGTTATATTTTCAGAAAAGCTAAACAAAATTGAAAAATAGTAAAAAATAGCTTGTAAATAGTTCGAAAAACGTGTAGTATTAAGCTAACAAGTGAAAATAACGGAACAAAAGCGAAGGGAGGACAAAATGAGCGTTCAGTTACTTGATAAAACAAGAAAAATCAATAAGCTTCTGCATAACAGCAGTTCCAGTAAGGTGGTTTTTAATGATATCTGCCAGGTCCTGATGGACACCTTAAGCTCCAATATCCTTGTCTTAAGCAAGAAGGGCAAGGTGCTCGGCGTAAGCTTCTGCCCGGGCGTTGAGGAAATCCAGGAGCTGATAGCTGATGAAGTGGGCGGCCATGTTGACCCTCTTCTCAATGAAAGATTCTTAGGTGTTTTATCAACCAAGGAGAATGTGAATCTTCAGACACTGGGCTTCGAGCACGTTTCCAGCAGCTATCAGGGAATCATCAATCCCATTGATATCGCAGGGGAGCGTCTTGGAACTGTATTCATGTACCGCAAGGACCGTCCATATGATATTGAGGATATTATTGTCAGCGAGTATGGAACGACAGTAGTAGGGCTTGAGATGATGAGAGCTGTACATGAGGAGAATGCTGAGGAAGACCGTAAGAAACAGGTTGTGAAATCTGCGTTTAATACCCTTTCTTTCTCTGAACTGGAAGCAATCCTCCAAATTTTTGATGAGCTTGACGGAGATGAGGGAATTCTGGTTGCCAGCAAGATCGCAGACAGGGTGGGAATCACCAGGTCTGTTATCGTAAATGCGCTCCGCAAATTTGAAAGCGCAGGAGTTATCGAATCCCGTTCGTCAGGTATGAAAGGAACCTATATCAAGGTCCTGAATGAAGTGATTTTTGATGAACTGGAAGAAATTAAGGCACAGAGAAATAAAAAAGCCTGAGATATACTAGAGGCTTTTTCAAACACAGAACTGTTTTTCGAGAAATTGGGAAACAGTTCTTTTTTATGCTATAGGAAATTCCGTTGGAATTCCCTATAGCATAAAAAGCCCTGCCGGGCAGGATCGCACTGCGGCGGAAAGGTAGATGTCGCTTATAGCGACCCGCCGCAGGCGGAGAATCCTGCAAAGCAGGATTCTTTCTTGTGTAATAGATGCAGCATGAAGCAAGATAAAAAGTTTTAGAAAATTATTAAAGTGAGAAAAAAGAAGAAAATAAGAGAATATAAGAGCATATAAAAGAGTATACTTAAAAATACAACAATGAAAAGAGTTGCACAAAAGCCAATAATTCAATAATATAATGAACAGTGATTAGCACTCGGCAATAATGAGTGCTAGTAAAATAGAAAAGCAATTCTAAAGGAGGACATAGATCATGAAATTAGTTCCATTAGGTGACAGAGTTGTATTAAAACAGTTAGAAGCAGAAGAGACAACAAAATCCGGTATCGTTCTTCCGGGACAGGCACAGGAGAAACCACAGCAGGCAGAAGTAATCGCTGTAGGACCTGGCGGAGTAGTAGATGGCAAAGAAATAAAAATGGAAGTTGCTGTAGGCGACAAGGTTATCTATTCCAAATATTCAGGAACAGAAGTGAAGCTTGACGGCGAGGAATATATCATTGTAAAACAGAGTGACATTCTTGCAATTGTAAAATAAGTTTTTTGAAAACAGATTTAAAATCAGGAGGATGATTGATCATGGCTAAAGAGATTAAATATGGCGCAGAAGCCAGAACCGCATTAGAGGCTGGTGTAAATAAACTTGCAGATACAGTCAGAGTAACACTTGGACCGAAAGGAAGAAATGTTGTACTTGACAAACAGTTCGGTGCTCCGCTTATCACAAACGATGGTGTTACTATCGCAAAAGAGATCGAGCTTGAGGATGCTTTTGAGAACATGGGTGCCCAGCTGATCAAAGAAGTTGCTTCCAAGACAAATGATGTAGCTGGTGATGGTACCACAACTGCTACCGTACTTGCACAGGCAATGGTTCACGAGGGAATGAAGAACCTGGCAGCAGGTGCTAACCCGATCGTTATGAGACGTGGTATGAAGAAAGCTACAGACGCTGCTGTAGAGGCTATCAAGAACATGAGCCAGAAAGTAAGCGGAAAGAAACAGATAGCAAACGTTGCATCTATTTCTGCTGGTGACAAAGAGGTTGGAGAGCTGGTTGCAAATGCAATGGAGAAAGTTTCCAACGATGGTGTTATCACTGTAGAAGAGTCCAAGACCATGCACACAGAGCTTGATCTTGTAGAAGGTATGCAGTTTGACCGTGGATATATTTCCGCATATATGTCAACTGATATGGAAAAGATGGAAGCAACTCTGGAAGATCCATATATCCTGATCACAGACAAGAAGATTTCCAACATTCAGGAAGTTCTTCCATTACTGGAGCAGATCGTGCAGGCTGGTGCGAAACTTCTTATCATCGCTGAGGATGTTGAGGGCGAGGCTCTTACCACTCTGATCGTTAACAAGTTAAGAGGAACCTTCCAGGTAGTAGCTGTAAAAGCTCCTGGTTATGGTGACAGAAGAAAAGAAATGCTTCAGGATATCGCAATCCTGACAGGTGGTACTGTAATCTCTGATGAGGTTGGTCTGGAACTGAAAGATGCTACAATGGCTCAGTTAGGACGTGCAAAATCTGTTAAAGTTGCAAAAGAGACAACCGTTATCGTTGACGGTATGGGAGACAAAGAGGCAATTGCCAACCGTGTTGCCCAGATCCGTGCACAGATCGAAGAGACAAAATCTGATTTCGACAGAGAAAAACTTCAGGAAAGACTTGCAAAACTGGCTGGCGGCGTAGCAGTTGTACGTGTTGGTGCAGCTACTGAGACAGAGATGAAAGAAGCAAAACTCCGTATGGAAGATGCTCTTGCAGCTACCAGAGCAGCAGTTGAAGAAGGAATCATCGCAGGTGGCGGATCTGCTTATATTCACGCTTCCAAAGAAGTTGCAAAACTTGCAGCAAACCTTGAGGGAGACGAGAAGACTGGTGCAAACATCATTCTGAAAGCACTGGAAGCTCCACTGTTCCGTATCGCAGCAAATGCTGGTCTTGAAGGAGCAGTTATCATTAATAAAGTAAGAGAGTCTGATCCGGGTGTTGGATTCGATGCTCTGAACGAGAAATATGTAAACATGGTAGACGAGGGAATCCTTGATCCTGCAAAGGTTACAAGAAGTGCTCTTCAGAATGCAACAAGTGTTGCTTCTACTCTGCTTACAACAGAATCTGTTGTTGCAAACATCAAAGAGGATGCTCCGGCAATGCCAGCAGGCGGCCAGGGCGGCATGGGAATGATGTAATTCCTGTAACAGTCTGTTACAGAATGTTTAGATTTTATAAGGGTCGGTGTCATAGACGCTGGCCCTTTTCTGTGCTATACTAAATAAAAATCTGAGAAACAAAGGAGAAAAGTAATATGAGCGATTTGTATTCAGAACTGCTTGTGAAGAAAGAGCGGACGATGAAAGACAGACTGGTAAAGGGCGGAATCATTGCGCTGATCGCACTTCTGGTGCTGGCCGGCCTTTTTATCATGCCGCTGCTTCTGATCGTAGCCCTTGTACTTGGTGTCTGTGCGTATCTGTTCATTTTTCCGGGAACAGATCTGGAGTTTGAGTATCTGTTTGTAAACGGAGAGCTTGACATTGATAAGATCATGGCGAAATCCAAGAGAAAGAGAGTAAAAAGCCTGAATATCTCCGAATGTGATATTATGGCACCTCTTAATTCCCACAGAATGGACTATTACAACAGCAACCAGAAGCTGAAGGTACAGGATTTTTCTTCCGGAAACCCAGAGCACAAGCGCTATGCGCTTATCTGCCGTGATGGTGCTGATACCTGTAAAGTGATTATTGAGCCAGATGAAACATTGGCAAAAACAATGAGAAATACTGCTCCTAGCAAAGTATTTTTAGACTAATTTACTAGATTGACACACTTTTACTTTTTTGTTACACTAATCTACAAACCAAAAGTTACTATAAGACAAGGGAGGAAAAGCAATGGGTACTATCATTGGTGAAGGTATTACTTTTGATGACGTCCTTTTAGTTCCGGCGTACTCTAAAGTGATCCCGAATCAGGTCGACGTTTCAACTTACCTTACAAAGAAGATTAAACTGAACATTCCCATGATGAGTGCAGGAATGGACACCGTTACTGAATACAATATGGCGATCGCCATGGCGAGACAGGGCGGTATCGGTATCATTCACAAGAACATGTCTATCGAAGCACAGGCTGACGAGGTGGACAAGGTTAAGCGTTCTGAGAATGGTGTTATTACAGATCCGTTTTTCTTATCTCCGGAGCATACACTTAAGGATGCCAATGATCTGATGGCGAAATTCCGTATTTCCGGTGTCCCGATCACAGAAGGCAAGAAGCTGGTAGGCATTATTACCAACCGTGATCTGAAGTTTGAGACAGATTTCAGTAAGAAGATCAAGGAGTCCATGACATCCGAGGGACTTATCACTGCCAAGGAAGGGATTACCCTTGAAGAAGCGAAAGAGATTCTTGCGAAATCACGTAAAGAGAAATTACCCATTGTAGATGATGACTTCAACTTAAAAGGTCTTATCACCATCAAGGATATTGAGAAACAGATCAAATATCCGCTGGCTGCAAAGGATGAGCAGGGACGTCTTCTCTGTGGTGCTGCTGTTGGTATTACTGCTAACGTGCTGGCCCGTGTAGACGCACTTGTGAAGGCCAATGTAGACGCTATCGTCGTAGACTCCGCTCATGGCCATTCTGAGAATATTCTCCGTACTGTACGTGAGATTAAGGCTGCATATCCGGAACTGCAGGTTATTGCAGGTAATGTTGCTACCGGAGCTGCTACCAAGGCACTTATTGATGCTGGTGTAGATGCAGTTAAGGTTGGTATCGGACCTGGTTCTATCTGTACGACCCGTGTAGTTGCCGGTATTGGTGTACCGCAGATCACAGCTGTTATGGATTGCTATGAAGTAGCGAAGCGCTATGGCATTCCGATCATTGCAGACGGCGGTATCAAGTATTCTGGAGATATCACCAAGGCAATCGCAGCCGGAGCTAATGTTTGTATGATGGGAAGCATGTTCGCAGGATGCGATGAGAGCCCGGGAACCTTCGAGTTATACCAGGGAAGAAAATACAAAGTTTACCGTGGAATGGGATCCATTGCAGCTATGGAGAATGGAAGCAAGGACCGTTATTTCCAGGAGAATGCTAAGAAGCTTGTACCAGAAGGCGTAGAAGGCCGTGTTGCATACAAGGGACACCTTGAGGATACTGTATTCCAGCTGATCGGAGGTCTTCGTTCCGGTATGGGTTACTGTGGAGCAGAGAATATCGAAGCTCTGAAGCAGAATGGTAAATTCGTTAAGATTTCTGCTGCATCCCTGAAAGAGTCTCATCCTCACGATATCCATATTACAAAAGAAGCACCAAACTACAGTGTGGATGACAAATAAGAATGAGATCAGAAAGGCCGTCTTTTTAGATGGCCTTTTTACAAAAAAATTTTATAAAGAATAAAAAAATTTCCATCTTGAAATACAAAAAGAAATAATGTAGTATAAAAAAGAACTGCATGACTGGCGGATCGTGGGACTACCCACAGGGAGTGCAGGGATTCATTTGTGCCGACCGCCTGGGCAGCCTGGAAGAAGGGCTTCCCAGGCGTTTTTTTATGTAATAGGAAATTCCGTTGGAATCTCCTATTATATAAAAATTATTCTAAGGAAATCTGAAAGGAGAACATCTGCATGGAAATGATAGCACTGGACAAAGAACTGAGGGGAAATTCATACCCTGGAAGAGGAATCATTATTGGACGCAGCGCTGACGGAACCAAAGCCGTTACCGCATATTTCATTATGGGAAGAAGTGAGAACAGCCGTAACCGTGTGTTTGTAGAAGACGGCGAGGGAATCCGTACACAGGCATTTGATCCTTCCAAGCTGGTAGATCCAAGCCTGATCATTTATGCACCTGTCCGTGTGCTTGGAAATAAAACAATCGTGACGAATGGTGACCAGACAGATACCATTTATGAAGGAATGGATCAGCAGCTTACTTTTGAGCAGTCCTTACGCTCCAGGGAATTTGAGCCGGATGGTCCTAACTATACACCACGTATTTCCGGAATCATGCATGTGGAAAACGGATCTTATAGCTATGCAATGTCAATTTTAAAGAGTAATAACGGAGATCCATCTTCCTGTAACCGTTATACATTTGCATATCAGAACGCAAAAGCAGGAGAAGGACATTTCATTCACACTTACAAATGTGATGGAAATCCCCTTCCAAGTTTCGAGGGCGAGCCAAAGCTGGTTCAGATCCCGGACAACATGGATGAATTTGCAGCGATGCTTTGGGAAAATCTGAACGAAGATAATAAGGTTTCTCTTTTTGTTAGATATATTGATATTGAGACAGGAAAATATGAATCAAAGATCATAAATAAAAATCATTGATAAAAGCTGATACGATCTGGTAAGAGACAGATTCTACGTGAGAAATGGAGGAAAAGTAGATGAAAGAATTAGAATTAAAATATGGCTGCAATCCAAATCAGAAAC
>JAQXQS010000020.1 GCA_029101305.1 Clostridia bacterium
AATCCGGAAGTGCTATTATAAAAACTATAAGATATATTTCTTTATAGATGAAAGAGTTAGAACAGTATACGTGCTGAGAGTCTTACATATGCTGGTGAATGCAAAACCATTGTTACTGAATATGAGGTTCTGATTTTTGTACCAATCATGTACCAATTTTGTACCAATCTGTAAAAAATATCGTAGGGATATATAAAGAGATGTTCTGACAATTAAACCCATGAAATAGAGCCATTATCCAGACGTTATGGAATGAAAGTGTGGCAATCATATCTGGAAAATAAAACCAGTGGCGCAATGAGAATGTACTGGGTTTACGGTCCAGATCAGAAAGATATTACAATTATCGGTTTGGAGCCACACTCAGAAGATAAGAAAATGGTGCATACGACCGAATTTCACTGTCAGATTTGTAGAATAAAACTGAATATGGAATTTTAACTGAGCAGCTATTCTATAAATAATAGGGTGGCTGCTTTTATTCCTTATTAAGTGGGAGGTGTTTGTCTAAATTTGGAGAAAAATACTTATTGCATAACCGAGTGTGGTACGCTTATAATAAAGTAAGATATCTACTATATTTGAACAGAAGGTGCCGTGAGAGGCATTGAAACTGGTAATGAGCAGCAGGAGGTGGGACTATGCCGATAACAACACGAAATTTATTGGACCAGTACACAGAAATTTTACAGAAAATATATGGAAAACATTTAAAAAAGGTGATTTTGTATGGTTCTTATGCAAGAGGTGATTACAGGGATGATTCAGATATAGATATTATGATTCTTCTGGATTTATCTGATATGGATATAAAACAGTATCGGCATGAATTATCTGGTGAAACCTTTGATTTTAATATGGATCACGATCTTGATATAAAGCCCATAGCTAAAAGTCAACAGCATTTTCAAAATTGGGTTGATGCGTACCCATTTTATGCAAACGTGGAAAAAGAGGGGGTAAAGCTATTTGAAGCAGCCTAATGAAAAAGGAACACAGAAGGATCTGGTTCTGTATAGAATTGAAACGGCACAAAGTGACATTAAAGCCGCAGAGATTCTTCTCGGTGCGAAAGAGTTTCGTGGTGCCAATAATCGTGCATATTACGGAATCTATCATGCTGTGTCTGCAATTCATGCGCTAGACGGAAATGCTTATAAAAGACATAAGGATGCATTGGCAAACTTCAATAAAAATTATGTCAAAACCGAGATTTTTCCAAGAAAGCTCGGAAAGAAAATTGCTGAATCAGAAGAAATAAGACATGCCAGTGATTATGATGATTTTTATATAGCTACTAAGGTCGAGGCTGAGGAACAGATTCAGACCGCCAAAGAGTTGGTGAAGCTGGTAGAAGAATATGTTCAGAAAAGATGAGCACAGGAAGAATGAACACTTCAAATTGAATATGGATATAACGTTAAAAAGTCTTGAAACAGCATTTTCATACCAGTCTTGAATATGTTGTAAGAGAATTATTATAGCTGGATCTTGGGGTACAATCTTTGTACCAATCTTGTACCAATTTTGTACCAATCGGTACAAAAAATAGTAGGAAAACGTAGATTTCCGTGGAATCACGAAATGCGAAAAAGCCTGAAAAATAGGCATTTGTGGGACATTGGAGAGATGGATTAAGAGACATCCTGATTTTCCCGACAATGAAGTCACAGGGCGCAGCAAAGAACGAAGCAAACAATGCAGCACAGGAAACAAAGACAGTTGAGAAGATTGATTTTTCCAAGGTAAAAGTTGAGCCGTTATTCGAAGAAATGGTTGATTTTGACACTTTCAGCAAGTCAGATTTCAGAGCTGTAAAGGTAAAAGCATGTGAAGCTGTTAAGAAATCCAAGAAGCTGTTACAGTTCACTCTGGATGACGGAACAGGCACAGATCGTACCATTTTAAGCGGTATTCACGCTTATTACGAGCCAGAAGAACTGGTTGGAAAAACACTGATCGCTATTACAAACCTGCCGCCAAGAGCTATGATGGGAATTGATTCTTGTGGAATGTTACTTAGTGCAATTCACGAAGAAGAAGGAGAAGAAAAACTTCATCTTCTGATGGTGGATGACCATATCCCGGCTGGAGCGAAGTTATACTAAAAATCAAAAAATGTGTTTGTAAAAGTTGCATACTACAACAGAAGTACAACAAATTTTTGTTGTATAATACGTGATAACACTTGATATTACGTTGTTGTGCTTATGAGTTGAACTTTATAAATGTACCGCAAGGACATTTTCCTAAGAGAGATTTTAGGAAAGTGTCCTTTTTTGTTGTAGTCGAAATCCAAATTGGAGTTAAAAATAATATTTTAAAGGAGAAGAAGCTATGACAAACACAGCGTTAAGAGCAGAGAATAGCAATTCTCGCACAATTACTTTCAAGAGCATGGAACACGAAAAATTTTATGAGGAATATCTGAAAAAATGCAGATATCAGGATGTTTACCATCGGGCTTTGGTTTATTGCCTGGGTATCGACAGAGACACAAGAAATAATGTAAATAAAATCTATAATTTTAAAACTGGATGTGTAAAAACGGAATGCCTGCAGGAAGGGTGGCAGACCAGTGGAAGTTTACGAATTGTCCGTATGGTATTTAACCTGTATTGTAATGGAACACCAAGCGTCGGAGAGTACGAAGCAGAAGAAGATCAGTTGAAAGAATGTCAGTGTTATACCGTAGAAAATCTGTTTTGCTGTGGATATGCCCGGTATTTCTGGGAAGCCATTAAAATCCGTTATCCAGAGTATTGCTTTTACAAAGACTGGGAGGATATATATGCTGAAAATTAGATTACAGGGTACTTTAAAGGACATACAATGGTTT
>JAQXQS010000021.1 GCA_029101305.1 Clostridia bacterium
CAAAGCACCAGCGTCCTTATGATTTCCAGGGTATTGTAAAGAAAATGCGGGTTCATCTGCTCCGTAAGCTGCTGAAGCTCAATCAAAGAATTCAGCTTTACCAGCTCCACGTTTTTTTCATTCAATTCATCAATGGCGTCCAGCATTCGGTTAATCTGCATTCCAACCTCTGCGAATTCGTTTTCCTCCTCAATCTCCACACGATGCTTGGGGTCTTCTTTTCGGATAATGCGGATCTCACTTACCAGCTGATTAATGGACTGGGAATTTTTCTCTGCCATTACCTTTGACATTTTTCTTGCAATAAAATACCATACCACTCCCATAATAAATACGATTCCAAGCATCAGAGGAACGGTCTTACTTTTCGGATAATCTACAAGGGAATAGATAATAACGTTTCTGCTCTCTATTTTCTGAGATACCACCCAATAACGTTCTGTATCATTCCAGACAACGCCATTTTCATCTCCATAAAACTTACTGGCATATTTTACAAAACCTCGTTTGCTGGCATACATGACGTTGTTTCGCAGATCTGTGATAATGCCATCATTGCTTTTCTCGGACATATAGTAGTTCCAGTTACTTCCGGAAAGAACCAGTGTAATATACCCGATTACCTCATTGTCTTTGCTCAGAGGCTTCACATATAGAGTATCTTCGTATTTATCAATATCAAAATAAACACCTCTGTATACTTGATTTCCGGTTTTCTGAGCCCTGAAACACACTGCATAAATGTAGTTTACAAAGTAGGAAGAAAGAGTTTCATCCGTATATGAAGATGAAATCAGATTCTGTTTTGTGTCTGTTATCATGTAGTTATTTTTTACAAGGCAATTTCGGTTAAAATGGGTGAATTTCCGGTTAAAAAGATCCTCGTTGTTCTTGGTTCTGTCCTCCAAAAGTGCAATTCCGGCTTCCATTACCTGCTCGTCCTCAAGAAATTCTGTGTTTCCATCATCAATCTGCAGAAATGTGTCCCGTAATACCTTCAGATGGCGTCTGGCATTGATTTCATTTGACATATACGTGATCCCCCACTGACCCGCCAGGGTCATCACGCAGCTTATCAGAAGCATAACTATGATCTGCTTCAGGGTAAGGCTCTCCAATTCCTTCTGAAAGCTGGAAGATACTGCTTTCTCTCTGTTCTTTTTTTTGCCTGTCCACTTCATCGTTTATCATCCCTTTTGTATTGCTTTCCAGTTTATGATACCATCTTTTTTTCCAAAATCCAAATTGTTTATTTTTACTTTTCCACTTGTCTCATCTGGGAAAGAGGGTATAATAGAATTAACTATTCTTTATAAATTCCACAACATCCTCCTTCAAGAACAACCACTTTCCCGCAATCCGATGTCCTGTAATAATATCATTATGTACAAGACGTAATGCAGTATTTTTTCCAATCTGAAGGACACTCTGTAATTCAGCCAATGTCAATGTATCAGGAATATTATCTAACATTTTCATCACCTCACATAATCTATGACAATTATAAAAATGTTTTAGCTGTCCAGTTGATTTCAGCTTATGAAGGTTTAACTTGGTTTATATTGGCATTGTTCAATGGCGTTTTCCCAACATTACCCGGTTCCGTGTTTTTCAATTCCTTCTTATATTTATAGTAACTGCCTTTTGAGATTCCAATGAGCTTTATACACTCTGCATCTCCCAAAGATCCACCAAAATCCCGGCTGTACTTTTGTATCAACTGCTTCGATTTTACAGATTTCTTAGTAACAAGCTTCTTTCCGGGAAGCTGCCCGATTTGTTTTCCATGAAGCCGCGCGGTCTGGATTCCTTCACGTGTTCTTTGGTGCAAATCTGCAACCTCTTTCTCTGCCTGTTCAAATGCGAGCTGGATCTGTCGCCTTGCAAGATTGAGCATATAACGGTTAAGTGCGCCGAATATACCAGCCAGTAATTCTTCTGATGCTTGATCGCCTGTGTTAAAATTTACAGATAACTGGTTTTCCATTGCCTGTTGATAGGTACTGGTATTTATATGCGGCTCTTTTAAAAATACCAATGACACTCCACGCTTATATAATTCTTCATACATTCCGTACCCCTCCTGTGCAGTACGGCTCATACGAGATACCGAATCAAAGACCAGCGTATCACCAGAAGAAACAACTTTGATCAGTTTTTCAAATTCTTTCCGTCCCTGTATTTTCGTTCCTGTGTATGTTTCTTTTACAATAACCGCATCTGGATATGCCAGCTTAATATTTCTGATCTGCCGCTCCATTGACTGCTTGAATGTAGAAATTCTGCAATACCCATAGACTTTCATTTTATCATTTCCTTTCTATAGACAAAATTAGGGCAGAACCCTCTACCGATTCTGCCCTCACATATTTCTGATTATATTTAGTTCCTACCAGTATTTCTCCACGTAAGCTTTTGCCTCATCTTCTGACAAAGCAAATTCTTTTACAACATTCTTAATCGTATCTGACTTACTGATTTTAAAAGTTTTACAAGTTCTAATATTAGCCTGGATTCCTTCCTGGATTCCCTCCTGGAGGCCTTCGATTCTTCCTTCCTGTCTGCCGCGCTGAA
>JAQXQS010000022.1 GCA_029101305.1 Clostridia bacterium
CATTGTTGTAGATCAGTCGGTCCTTTACCGCCATGTCCAATGCCGGATGAATCAACTTATGCAGAATCTTGATGGTTCCCGCAGAATATCCCTCATTCTTCGTAAGTTCTGCATAAAATTTCAGAATATCCGAACTTTTCAGATCCGAAATTCTGATTTTTCCAATCGGAGCATTTTTGATGGAATGTTCCAGATAATATTCGTAATTGGCGCGTGTCGATTTGGCAAGAGTCACCTTCGTAGAAAGGTACATCTGCACCTGCTGATACAGAGTGTTCGATGCACGGGAAACACCTCTGACCTTTTCCTCCAATGCAATCTGCTCTTTTTTCCGTAGTTCATTCAGTGTTTTTGCTCCGACAGAATGACGATTTCCTCTTGCATCTGTCCAGCGGTAAATAAATCCGCCCTCCTTCTTCTCATACTCTCCGCTTTTAAGTGTTATACCATTACTGCTCTTTCGTTTCAAATATTCTCCCTCCTATCTTGTTACAAAGGAGAGCTGCTTTATCATTATAACAGAAAACAGCTCTCCACGCCAACTAGATCAGTATTTCGCGATCGACATACTCATCGAATTTTGTTCTTTTTATCAAGAGCTTACGCCCGCAATAAAGTACAAAATCTGCATCACCGCGCCGAGCAAGTTCCCGGATACGTTTTTGTCCAATCCCCGAGTAAGCGGCAGCCTCTTCAACAGTGAGGTTTGATTTTTCCCATATTGGCACTTTTTCCCTATTCATATTGCTCCCCCTCATGACAGCTTCACAACTTCGTCATACAGTCTGTCCAAATAAATTGCAACCAAACGGTTGGAAATTCCTCCTGACTTCGCACTGATCGTATAGGTGTGTTTTTCATTCCCATTTTGGTAAATTCTGATGAGTCGATGTTCTGCAAGAATCCCAAATGCCTCCCGGTTACTTAGGAAACACGCTGCCTTGTCCTTCTCATTCAAGTAGGTTCTCACCGACTGTTCTAGGAGATCTGCCTTAAAGTATACCAGACCTCCTTTTCCTTTATAGCCAAGCAAATGAGGATTCTGTTCAAAATGCTGCTTGTCCGGTGCGACTTGGGAAGACATGCTCATTAAAACATTCCAAAGCGCTTCTAAGTAATACGCCCACGAATCTTTATCATTGGCCAAATCCTCAGAATGCTGACAGGCTTGTCGAATCCCCGCTTCAAATAGTTGTGCCAATTCTGTAATGGTCACTTCCCCAACACCATGGATCTTTAGAAATTTCTGTAGAAGCTGGAGAAGACTCATCAAAATCGAGAAATGATCTACAATGCGACCATCCGCATACAACGTAGCACCCAGCTTACGAAATTCTACAAAAGTGCTCTGTAACATTCGCACCGAATCTGCGTAGGTTTCCTCAAGAAATGTCACAAAAGCATTGATGAACGTAGGCCATAACTTTCGTTCATCTTGAAACCGTTGTAACTCCGACAAATTGATTGACGAATAATCCATCTCGACTGTCAGCATCCTGAGCAGCGAGGATTTTGCACGTCCCGAGATTTCTCCTGTAACAACTGCACCACCTTGTACATGCGCAACTGTACGTGCCTGATGATTTGAATCCAAAACCTGTCGATCCGATCCATCACCGAACAAGCGAACAACTTTTTCCAGTTTTGTGTACATCTCCATTTCGTTGCAATTGCCAGTGTTCGGTGCAAAATCATCCAACACTATCACTTGGTCTCTGCCCCGATTGATCAAATCATCCAGAGATCCCAGAGAAGATTGAAAACTCAGCGGTTTTTTTGCAATCTCGTCGTTAAAAATTCTGTAAATAATTCTCACAACAGAGGTTTTTCGACATCCTGTTGGACCACAAAGGAAAAGAATTGTTTGCGGCTCAATTCCCGCATCTAAAAATGGCCGGAAAGTGACTCCGTAAAGTGAATATAACAGCAATGGACCTGCCAACATCCGATCATCAAAAATACGAACGGCACGCATAAAAATATCCGCTGCATTCACATTTGCCAATCGACTTATCTCTTTTGATGTTTTAATGGAATACTGTTCTATTTTGGAATGTCCGTCGTGCAGATACAACATTTCATCTTCAATCATTTGCCATCCACTATCGATCAAAATCAGTTCATGCCTTGCCGATACAGCCATAGTTCTGACATAATTTAGAATGGAAGTATTGACACGATTCCTAGTTCCAAACTGCACACCCGGCATCTTATTTAAAATTTTCAATAGTTCCGTTGCCAGCTCGTCCTCTGGTATTTCACATTTGCGCTCATAACCTGCTACAGAAATCTTAATTTTCCAAAGAGCCTCATTTACGTTCCCTTGATAATTAATCGTTTCGTCAATAGATTCCACCACAATACTAGCAGAAACGAGCTTAATCGCCTTGTCTGTTCCTTCTTCCAGCGAATATAGCCATCCTTCTTGGTAAGCAAAATCTTTATTACCAGGAATTCTAATCATTTCTGAAACCAGTTCTAAGTTATACGTATCTTTGGTAGGTTTGGAACTTTTCAAAAAAATATCTGTTGCTCCCGCATGCTCACGCGGATCAATATATTGAATCTTTCCCAATCCCCGTACATAAGCCAGACGCTCAACATCTTCTGGTTCGGAAATTTCGTTCCAGACGAAAGCCGCTTGCTCTCCATCTCCATCCGACATCATTTGTTCACAGACAAACGACTCTTTCTCAGTATTATGCACCAACAAGTTGTGATCCCCATCCAGTAGACGAAGTATATTTCCTCGAGAACCTATAAAAGAAACTATTGGTTGTTCCATCGCAAAAGCAAATTTAACTTGCTCATTCAGATTCTCTTTTGCGCTCTGCCTATCCGGAAATATTTTCTCATCATAAACACCTGCGTTAATTGCCGTCTGTCGACCCTTTTCTCCCCGGAACAAAGCGCACTGTTTCGGCTGGCTCAACTCTCCCGACTGATGCAAGTCTTTCACCTTAGCATTTTCCTGTTGCATCACGAATTGTTTATTAATATCATACATATTGTCCTCTTTTCTTGTGATCGATCGCATATTTTTTGGCCTGCTTTAAGAATACTATTTTCAAGCATGAGTTTCTCGCATTTCCGTTTTTCTTGATTTTCTTATTCAAGTATGATATAATGCGTAACCACGAAAAAAGATCATGTGTAAATCACACATGACCCTTTTTCGTAATACTTATTTTTCGTCCCCTTCTTTAGGCGGTATTATAATTTCACACTCCCTTCCACGATCCACAAATTTTCCAAGTATAGAGATAAGCTTTATAAAATATCTCGCGTCTGCTTTATTTAATATCCTTGTGATTATAAACAAACTCTCAACAAACTTGTCATTATAATGCTGTGATAAATATTTAATCAGTTTCTCTACCTCACGATTATTAAGCTTAAAACTAACAGAAAAATCTCCACGACCGTCTTCTCCATCTAATATCATTCTAGTTTCTAACCGATCATTTGTATCACATAAGATATATTCTTTGGAGCAATGAAAAAAATTAGCTAGTTTTTCTAAAATCTCCGCACTTATGTAATTGATAGAATCTTCCTTGTTTGCCAATTTTGAA
>JAQXQS010000023.1 GCA_029101305.1 Clostridia bacterium
TGTCCAGATGGTTGGTAGGTTCGTCCAGGATCAGAAAATTCGCTTCGGAGAGCATCAGCTTGGCAAGGGAAACACGGCCACGTTCACCACCGGATAAAGAAGAGATCAGCTTAAACACATCATCCCCGGTGAAAAGAAAAGCAGCAAGCATATTGCGGATCTCTGTCTCGGTCAGAGTAGGGTAAGTGTCAGAAATCTCCTGGAAAATGGTCTTTTCCATATGAAGTACATGATGCTCCTGGTCGTAGTATCCAATCTGTACTTTGGAGCCAAGGGAAAAACGTCCTGCATCTGCATCTACGATTCCGTTAAGAATCTTCAGAATTGTGGTTTTGCCTGTTCCGTTATTGCCGATCAGGGCAACACGCTCCCCGCGCTTGATTTCGAAATTAATATCTGTAAACAAAGTCTGGCCTGGAAATGCCTTGGACAGTCCTTCTACAGTAAGAACATCATTTCCGCTGATAAACCGTGGCTCCAGGGAAATACGCATCTGATTATCAATTTCTATAGTCTTTTCAATACGCTGGATCTTATCCAGCATTTTTACACGGCTTTCAGCACGTTTGATGGATTTTTCGCGGTTAAAGGAGCGCAGCTTGGTAATAACCGCTTCCTGGTGCTTGATCTCTCTTTGCTGGTTCAGATAAGCCTTATACTGGGCATCACGGAGCTGGGCCTTCTTAAGGGCATAAGCGGAATAATTGCCGTCATACATCCTCATCTGTGAAGCCTCGATCTCTACGATCTTGGTGACTACTTTGTCCAGAAAATAACGGTCATGGGAGACAATAAATACAGCACCCGGGTAATTGAGAAGATAGGTCTCAAGCCATGCGATACTCTCCATATCCAGATGGTTGGTAGGCTCATCCAGAAGCAGGATGTCAGGCTTGGAGATCAGAAGCTTTCCAAGGGCAACGCGGGTTTTCTGGCCACCGGACAGATTTTCAATCTGTTTATTATAATCCTCCTCTTCAAATCCAAGACCCTTCAGGACGCCTACGATCTCGCTTTTGTAAGCGTAGCCATTTTCTAATTCGAACTGATGGGTCAGGCGAGTGTAGCTGTTCATAAGGCTTTCCAGCTTCTCGCCGGCTACATATTTCATTTCCTGTTCCAGAGAACGGATCTTTTCTTCCATATCCAGAATGTACTGCTTGGTGGTCATCAGCTCTTCATAGATGGTGTGATGGCCGTGGATATCCTGGTACTGGGCAAGGTACCCCAGCTTTTTATCTTTGGCGATGACAACATTCCCGGAATCAGCGGAAATCTCCTGCATGATAATGCGCAGAAGAGTTGTTTTACCAGCGCCGTTATTGCCGATCAGGGCTGCCTTTTCCCGTTCTTCTATGTGAAAGGAAGCATCTTTAAGAATCACTTTTTCACCAAAGGATTTGCAGATGCTCTGACATGATAAAATCATAATTTCCTCCTTAAAAACAGATCTGTCTGGCAGTCTGTTAAATCAAATCAGGTACAAAATAGCTTCTGTCCTGACAGTATATTATACTTGAAAAATTGTTTTTTTGAAAGAATAATTGTCAATTTATAAAAAAATCCGCAAAAATTTGTAATTCTGCACAAGTTTAATTGACAAGAAAATAACATTTAGGTATAATTGACATAGTGTTACGCGGAAAGTATAGGCAGCGGAAACAAGGAGGGGAACATTTTGGAGGCGAAAGAAATCTCAAAAGCAGTGATCAAGAGACTGCCAAGGTATTACCGCTATCTGGGGGAGCTGATGGAAGAGAAAGTGGAGCGTATCTCTTCGAATGATCTGAGTAAGAAGATGCACGTGACGGCGTCTCAGATCCGTCAGGACCTGAATAATTTTGGTGGCTTCGGACAGCAGGGATACGGATATAATGTGGAGTATCTTTACACAGAGATTGGTAAGATATTAGGGCTTGACACTATTCACCCTATGATCATTCTGGGTGCCGGTAATCTGGGTCAGGCACTTGCCAATTACGGGGATTTCGAGAAGAGAGGCTTTCGTCTGGTAGGAATCTTTGATGTGAACCCGGTTTTGGAGGGCATTTCAGTCCGGGGAATTGAGATACAGATGATCAGTAAGCTCCCGGAATTTTTAAGAGAGAATCAGGTGGAAATCGCCATTCTGACTCTTCCGAAGAATAAAGCCAAGGAGATGGCGAAGATCCTGATCGAAAATGGAATCAAGGCGATCTGGAATTTTGCCCATACCGATCTGGATGCTCCTGAGGATGTGATCGTAGAGAATGTGCATCTGTCAGAGAGCCTGATGACACTGTCTTATAATTTAAGCCAGTACCGTAATGAGCATAAAGAGAAATAATAGAAGGTCAATGAGGACTGCTGCCTGTCTCGCAGAAAGATTTACAGGAGACCGGGCGGCAGTTTTGCATATGTTATAAAGGAGTGAGTCCCTTATGAAAAAAATTGTGACCTGCAGTCAGATGAAGCAGCTTGACCAAGGCACGATCCGGAATATGCATATTCCCTCCCTGGTGCTGATGGAACGGGCAGCACTTGCCACCGAGGAAGTAATACAGGATTATCTGAAAAAGAGAAGCCAGAGTGGACAGTATGGAAAAGCGCGCGTGCTGGTGGTCTGCGGATCCGGCAATAACGGAGGGGATGGAATTGCCATTGCCAGGCTCCTTTTTCTGGATGGAGTTCAGACAGAAATCTATCTTGCAGGAAATCCGGATAAAATGACAGAAGAAACCAGACACCAGTGGGAAATTGCCATGAGCTATCAGGTGCCGGTAACGAATAACCCGGTATGGGATGAATATACTGTTATAGTAGACGGGATTTTCGGCGTAGGACTTTCAAGGGAAATCGAAGGACACTACAGATCCGTGATCAGCAGTATGAACCAGTCAGAAGCTTATAAAGTGGCAGTGGACACTCCATCCGGTATAGATGGAGACACTGGAGCTGTTCTGGGAATTGCTTTTGCAGCAGATGTTACAGTGACGTTTGCTTACCGTAAACGGGGACTGTGCCTTTTTCCAGGCAGAGCGTATGCAGGGGAGATTGTGGTCGCGGATATTGGAATTTATGACCGCGCACCTGATGGTGGGGAGCTTTTCGAGGCGGCCGCCAGGCACATGGAGAATATCGATGTAAAAGAACTTCCAGCCAGGCCTTCCTGGGGAAATAAGGGGACTTTTGGAAAGGTTTTGCTCATTGCCGGTTCCAAGGGGATGTGCGGAGCAGCCTATTTAAGCGCCAGTGCAGCACTGCGCGGCGGAGCAGGAATGGTGAAGCTCCAGACAGTGGAAGAAAACCGGATTCCTTTGCAGAGCCTTTTGCCAGAAGCGATGGTGACCTGTGAATTTGATCAGGAGGCAAACCTGAGAAACTTAAACTGGTGCGATGTACTGGTGATCGGGCCTGGACTTGGCACGGATGATATGGCAAAGGAAAGAATGTTCTGGTTCCTGGAAAATGGGACAAAAGCAGGAAAGCCGATTATCCTGGATGCCGATGGCCTGAATATTCTGGCAAAGCATCCCCAATGGATGAAAATCATAGGAGAGCATACCATACTGACACCACACATAGGAGAAATGAGCCGTCTCACCGGCATGGCTATTTCAGATCTGAAAAGGGATCCGGTGGACGCAGCATACAAATTTGCCTCAGAAACAGGTTGTGTCTGTGTTTTAAAGGATGCTTGTACGGTGATTGCAGACCAGAAACAGAATCTCTACCTGAACCTTTCCGGGAATTCCGGAATGGCAACAGCAGGAAGCGGCGATGTGTTATCTGGTATGATCGCGGCAGTTCTGTGTATGTATTTAAGTACGGATCAGGACAAAGCACTTTCGTATAAAGCGGCACTGGCGGTATATATCCATGGTCTATGTGGTGACCTTGCCAGCAAGAAAAAAGGGCTTCATGGCATGACTGCAAAGGATCTGACTGAGGCATTGCCAGAAGTCTTAAAAATAGCTGAAGGTATAGAAAGTGTTTGAAAAGACGGCAGAAGTTCTGTAAAGGATGTCAGTTCATCCCACAAATAGTTAATTAAGAAAAATCGAGGAAGTTATTATGGAAAAATACAGCAGAGTCAAGGCGTTGATCTCTCTTGACGCTATCCGATATAATTTTGAACAGATGAAGAAAAATATAAAAGAGGGAACCAAGATCGTGGCAGTGATCAAGGCGGATGCTTATGGCCATGGGGCCGTACCCATTGCCAGAATGCTGGAAGAATTGGATTATGTCTGGGGCTTTGCCACAGCGACTGCGCAGGAGGCTTTACAGCTTCGAAGAGCTGGCATCACAAGACCAATTCTTATCCTGGGACTTGTTTTTGAGGAATATTATAAGGAGCTTGTGGAAAATGAGATAAGAATGGCAGTCTGTGATTATGAAACTGCCAGGAAGTATAATGTGGCTGCAGAAGCAGCCGGTAAAAAGGGCCTGATCCATCTGGCTGCTGATACAGGGATGACCCGGATCGGTTTTAAGGACAGTGAAGAAAGCCTTGAAGAAATCTGTCAGATAGCAGAACTTCCAAACGTGGAAATAGAGGGACTGTTCACTCATTTTGCAAGAGCCGATGAATATGACAGGGCACCGGCTATGGTACAGCTGAAGCGTTATCTTGACTTTGCAGACCTTCTGGAGAAAAACGGAGTTCATATTCCACTGCACCATTGCTCCAATAGTGCAGGAATCATCCGTGTTCCAGAGGCAAATCTGAATCTGGTGCGTGCCGGAATTACCATTTACGGAATCTATCCTTCTGAGGAAGTGGAGCAGGATATTGTAAAGCTGCAGCCTGTTATGTCGCTGAAAAGCCACGTTTCCTATGTGAAGGATGTAGAACCCGGAACGCAGGTAAGCTACGGTGGAACCTATACCACAGAGCACCTTACGAAAATGGCAACCATTCCGGTGGGCTATGCGGACGGATATCCAAGAATGCTCTCGAATAAAGGATGGGTGCTGATCCATGGCAAAAAAGCACCCATCTGTGGAAGAGTCTGTATGGACCAGTTTATGGTAGATGTCACAGATATCCCGGATGTGAAGGTAGGGGATGAGGTGACCTTGCTTGGAAAAGACGGAAATGAAGTGATCAGTGCAGACACACTGGGAGATTTATCCGGACGTTTTTCCTACGAGTTTGTATGTGATATCAACAAACGTGTACCAAGAGTTTATATCAGAGATGGAAAAGAGTGCGGCGAGCTGACTCATTTTGAATGAGAACCGATTGGTCTATGCTCGAAAAGGCTTTTGGCAAAGTGGAGCGTGCAGATTCCGGGAATGATAAATACCCGTCGGCTGTGATCCGCTGACAGCGTTTGCGAAAATAACAGTCAGGATTTTTACAGTAAAGTACCACACATGTATACACATGAAAAAAGTTGGAAATACTTATTTTCAGAAGTGAAAAAATGAAGTTGCTGGTCAGATCTTGAACAGGAACAAAGTGAAAGCAAAACGGAGTGTGAATTGTGTGGTAATTAAAAGAGGGGATATTTTTTATGCGGATCTTCGGCCCGTGGTGGGAAGCGAGAAGGGAGGCATCCGCCCGGTACTTATTATTCAGAATGATGTAG
>JAQXQS010000024.1 GCA_029101305.1 Clostridia bacterium
TACCAATGAGAATATTGACCAGATGCTTATGGAACGGCATCTGAATAAGAAGGCACGAAGGGCATCCGGAAAGAATCATTTAAAAGGACCAAGAAAACGGACATCGGAGGATGATGAGCATTTCAGAGAATCCTTCGAGAAAATGATACATATGGCAATGGATATGGAGAAGTGATTAGAAATGGAAGCTGGTGATTTATCAGGCATTGTATCCGCCTTATAAAACATGTGCCAGATCATACGATATGTTTTGCAGTGAAGTGGATCGGGAAAAGTATCCGAATGCGAAGCAGAAATATGGGTTTGAGGTAGTGCCGGTGGCTTCTTGACCTGGATAAATAAGGGCGGATGCACCGAGAGTATCTGAAAGAGCATGACCCTGTGAGATTCCATGATCTGGTTCTGGAGAGAGAACTCTGGACTTACCTTGCCGGACTTCATTTTCGATGGAGTCCGGATTTCTATATCCAGAAACCGTATTTCCCGTGACGGCAAAAAACACAATAATCAAGATTGGAATGTGTTGATATTTTTGCCGATAATGTGCTATACTATGTAATAAATTAATGTAGTTTTTTGATGGATTTTATGGCGGAGGATCATAGATGCGATATCTTTCAGTTGCTGAAATAGCGAAAAAATGGGATGTGTCAGAGCGTAGTGTTAGAAATTACTGTGCCCAGGGGCGTGTGGACGGCGCGTTTCTTACCGGCAAGACATGGAATATTCCGGAAAACGCAGAAAAACCGGAGCGTACCAACAAAAGAAAAGAAGGACCGATTACTCTGTTGGATATTCTGAAAGAGCAGAAGGCAAGTAAATATTCCGGTGGGATCTACCATAAAACGCAGATTGATTTGACATACAATTCCAACCATATGGAAGGGAGCCGCCTGACGCATGATCAAACCCGATATATCTTTGAAACCAACACCATCGGCGTAGAAAAAGAAGTGCTGAATGTGGATGACGTGATTGAAACAGCAAATCACTTCCGTTGCATTGACATGATTATTGATCATGCAAAAGCAGCTCTGACGGAAAAGTTCATTAAAGAGCTTCACCTGGCTTTGAAGAACGGCACCAGCGATTCCAGAAAAGATTGGTTTTCTGTTGGTGATTATAAGAAACTTCCGAATGAAGTCGGTGGCAAGGATACAGCCCTTCCAGAAGAAGTTGCCGATAAAATGAAGGTCTTGCTGACGGAATACAACGCCAAAGAAGAAAAGACCTTTGAGGATATTTTGGACTTTCATGTGAAGTTTGAACGAATCCATCCGTTCCAGGATGGTAATGGGCGTGTGGGCAGATTGATCATGTTTAAGGAGTGTCTGAAATACAATATCGTTCCGTTTATCATTGAGGACGATCTGAAGATGTTCTATTACCGTGGATTGAAGGAATGGGACAACGAAAAAGGCTATTTGACAGATACCTGCCTGACCGCACAGGATAAGTATAAAGCGTATTTGGATTATTTTAGGATTATGTATTGAAATTGAACAAAACAATATGATGTGTGGGGTGAATACATGCTTATTTATGCAGGTACAAAAAGCGATTTTATGACTGATACAGAGAATGATCGCTTGGAAACAAAATTATATGAAAATATAAAATCAAAGATGAACCGAACGACAGGATTAAGTGAGCTGAATGCTTGGAGAAATTCGTTAAAAGAAATGTATATTACATTGAATGATTCTGATATTCCCAAGGATGCAGGTGTGGCAATTGAATATAATATTCCCCAGACTTCAAAACGAATAGATTTTCTTATTTCTGGTTATGGATTGAATGGAAAAGGAAATGTCATCATTGTTGAATTGAAACAATGGGAAAAGTTAACAGCTATAGATGGCCAGAATGCAATTGTTGAAACATATACTGGCGGTGCGAACCGAAGAGTTGTACATCCATGTTATCAAGCTTGGTCTTACGCAGCTTTAATTAGAGATTACAACGAATATGTTCAGGACAACGAAATCGGTCTTCATCCCTGTGCGTATCTTCATAATTATCCAAGAATTGAAAATGATCCATTGGATAAAGAACAATATCAGGATATTATGGAAGAGACTCCTGCATTTACTTATGGGCAAAGAGAAGCTCTTCGTACATTTATTAAAAAGCAAATTGTAACAGGTGACAAAGAGGATACACTGCTGAAAATTGAACATGGAAAAATTAAACCTTCTAAACAACTTCAAGATGCACTTTTAAATATGCTTAAAGGGAACCAAGAATTCGTTATGTTGGATGAACAGAAGGTTGTATATGAAAGTATTCTTGATTATTCTTGTCAGTGTCAAAAAGATGGTAAGAAAAGAACGATTATTGTAGAAGGTGGACCCGGAACCGGAAAAACAGTCATTGCAATTAATCTACTGGCTGAACTCACGAATAGAATGCAATTTGTTCAATATGTTTCAAAAAATGCTGCACCGAGAACAGTATATCAATTTAAATTAAAGGGACACATGAGGAAAAACAGTATAGATAATCTCTTTAAAGGTTCCGGAAGTTATACAGAAGCTCCAAGAAATTCAGTCGGAACATTACTGGCTGATGAAGCCCACCGGCTTAATGAAAAATCCGGTATGTTCCAAAATATGGGAGAGAACCAGATAAAAGAAATTATTCATGCAGCTACTTGTAGTGTGTTTTTTATTGATGAGAGTCAGAGGGTTACATTATCAGATATTGGGAGTGTGGCTGAAATAGAAAAGTGGGCAGATCTGGAAAAATCAGAAGTTATTAAGATGCAGTTGGTTTCTCAGTTCCGTTGTAATGGTTCTGATGGATACCTGGCATGGTTGGATCAGGCGTTGGAAATCCGCGAAACAGCAAATTATGATCTTGACGGAATTGATTACGATATTCGCATCTGTGATACACCTGCAGAAATGGAAGCAATTGTAGTTGAAAAGAATCGTGCCAGAAATAGAGCAAGAATTCTCGCAGGTTATTGTTGGAATTGGCCGAAGGCTACCAGAAACGATACAAATTTCCATGATATCGAGATCGGAGATTATTCTATAAGCTGGAATCTAAATGGTGGAGATGCTTTTGCAATCAATGAAGAGTCAGTTCATGAAGCCGGATGTATTCATACATCACAAGGACTGGAATTTGATTATACGGGTGTCATTATTGGTGATGATCTGCGATATGAAAACGGGAAAGTGATTACAGACTACACAAAACGTGCAAAGACCGATAATTCTTTGAAAGGAATAAAAAAACTAGCAAAGAAAGATAAAGAAAAAGCGAATCAGGTTGCAGATGAAATTATAAAAAATACATACAGAACACTTATGACAAGAGGTATGAAGGGATGTTATGTATATTGCACATATACTGCCTTGGCACAATATTTTAAGAAACTGTTAAAACAAAAATGATAAAGGGGTAAAAGTTTATGAAGGAAAAAACAATAGAGCGTATTCGTAAATTTACAGAAGATCGGGATTGGGATCAATTTCATAGTCCGGCAAATCTTGCAAAATCGATTGTAATTGAGGCAGCAGAGTTGTTGGAGTGTTTTCAGTGGAGTGATACAGAGTATGATCTGCAGCATATAAAAGAAGAACTGGCAGATGTGCTTGTTTATTCACAAAATCTTCTGGATAAATTGGAACTTGATGCTGATGAAATTGTGAATATGAAGATGAAACAGAATGAAACAAAGTATCCAGTAGATAAAGCAAAAGGAAATGCGGCGAAATATACGGAGTTGTAGTCTGTTTGTTATCACAAGGTAGTGGATTTTTACACCTTTTGCGGACGATATTATGCAAAAATAAACCAGGTTATGCCAGGAAGAAAAAATTTACAAAGGCTTATAAAACCAGAAAAACCAAGAAAAACTAAGAAATGCGAGGTTATGCAACAATGATAAAAGTACTCTTTATCTGCCACGGCAACGTTTAAAGTATGGCGAGAAAGACTTGATTTTGTAGGATTTTCTAGATAGAAACAAATAATTTACACCTTATTTATACCTTTGGAAGATCGAATCGGAATAATTAAAAAAGTTGTCATAATTCAGTTGGTCAAAAAATAATACTACACTCAAAATTAATTAAAAAATCAATCGTAAAAAAATACGATTGATTTTTTGCGCATTTTTGCATATAATGTAATCATTATGGGATGAAAGTATAGAATTTACACCGTATTTACACCTTTGGAAGGATTGGAATAATAGAGAAATAAAGAAATAGATAAATATAACAGGAAGCAATTTTGTCATATTGGAAATAATTAAAATTTGCTGAACCGCGTTGATTTTATTGATTGAGTATAATAAAAGTAAGAACAGATATGTTCTCGATGTAAGAGCATCGTTAAAAGTTGGGCTGCAGATGGAGCGAGATAAAATTCCATCTCATTAGATGTCTTAACTGGGTACCGAGGCTGACAACGAGCAGAAAACTCTTTTACAAAAGTAATTCTCAGAAGAGTGTGGTTAAATGCCACACTCTTCTTTGCGTGTGAGGTATAAATGGCAACAAAGGTAGATAAGAAAAACGCAATACGACTAACAGGAGTGGAGACAAGACTTTCTGCAAAGGATTTGCAAGTTAGCCAATCCGGTAGTCCAGCATATTTTTTTCACTGTCACCCGACGTTTTTACAAAACATATACTTATCCCGCTTGATGTGTCATTCTTGTTCTGAAAACAGGAACAGAATCCTTACAGTGACTGTAAGTGTTATTTATTGTGTTTCTGTGCTATCATTTACCCAGAAATGGATAGGAGGTATTCACATGAAAACAATTTTGAATATTGAAAATCTTACCAAAGTCTATGGGACGTTGCCAAACCAGACGAGAGCACTGAACGGAATCACTTTTCAGGTCATGCCGGGAGAATTTCTCGGTATTATGGGAAGCAGTGGTTCCGGTAAATCCACGCTTCTCAACTGTATTGCAACTGTGATTCAGCCCACCGGTGGAAGCATTCAGGTGGAGGGCGATGATCTGCAATCCCTCAAGGGAAAGGCTCTTGCAGAGTACCGTGGAAAAAAAGTTGGTTATCTATTCCAGAACTTTGAATTGCTGGACAACCTGACTGGCAG
>JAQXQS010000025.1 GCA_029101305.1 Clostridia bacterium
TTGCTCATCTACTTCTACAAGCTTAAATTTAAACTGATCTCGCTTTTCATAGGTTTTCAAAGTAGCTCCTGTTGATTCCTTATTAACAACAATCTGAGCTGTAGATTTCTTGATGTTAGTAACATCCTTTGTCTCACCACCAGCAGATACTTCTAATGTGGCATCTGGCAACAGCTGTTTAAATTTTTTTGCAACTGCGTTATAAGAACTTTCCTGACTCTTTATGCAGAAATAATGTTTCGTATTATCAAGGACATACCCTTCTGGTGCTTCAACTTCCTGGTAATAATACACGCAATCATATCCCAAATTGTCAAATATTATAACACCATTAGAATTTGTATTCTGCTCTGTTGTAGGTACTTCGCTAACTTCACTTCCGTTCAGATCAAGTAATACAAGCTTAAATTTCGCATTTTCAAGCTTCTTATTTGTATCTTCTGCATCATACTTTACAAGTGTCAAAGAATTTTTGGCACCTTCCAGAGATCCTTGTGCTTTTCGTACTGTATACGAATTCTCATCCGTAGCTTTTACAAAACCATACCCTATCAGTTGCACTGTATTCTTGGCTTTAAATGAATAGTTACCTTTATCATCTGGTGTAATTCCATTCAAATTTGGAGTCACCCTATATTTTACAATTGCATAAGTTGCATCAGGAACTTCAATTAATAATTTTCCATTTACTAGTGCAGAACTTGCGCCTAATATTGCTTTATTATTTGCATCCGTAATAGTCACGCTACCAGCAACAAAATTAACATTGTCTGGTAACTCGTCTGATAATTCCAAATTATTTCCAGAATTCAAAAGCAGCGCATGTGGATTTACCTCAATGGTGTATTCAAGCGTAGTTTTAGAAAGATCAGTTTCTGAAGCTTTATATACATCTCCCTTTTTGGTGAGCAAAGTCTCCTTAACAGTAACACTTGTGTCTGCATCACCTAAATCGCCACTTCCATCAACACTCCAAGAAGCTTTATTATAATATACCGTATTCCCATTTGCGTCAGGATCTAATTTGGCAACTTTTGTTGTTATCTTTATACGTATTACATCCTTGTGAACATCTGGAATCGAAAATATTAAAACTCCATTACTTTCTGTTGGAATAATCTGATCTTCTGAGGTTTTACCATACCCGTTATTTCCGTTACTTCCATTTCCCCAGCCGTCCCATTTTTTGCAAACAGCAGATACAAATTCCAATCCTTTTGGTAAGTATTCTTTAATTGTTACTGTTTTCCCCCCATAATCAATAGCACCACTGTCAACATCATTAGCTTGATGGTTAGCAATGTTTGCATATATTGTCCATTCAATATAACCTGTATGATTGGTTTGTGAATAACTATATTCGCCTTTTTTTGCAATGCTATTTTTAATCGTAATTTTTACTTCTGCACTTGCTTCTTTTTGGTTGACTTTACAATGATTATATATGCTTTTCTGAATTCCCTTTTTACCAACATAAGAAGCCGTATACGTTATGGTTATAGGTTTATTGTATGTTCCGCTAAACGTAATAGTAGCACAATCATTTCCAGGAGCCTTTTCATTTTGAGCCTTTTCAGATTTTGAAAAACTCAGAGCATAATCATTTGTGTCTAACCCTTTTCCATCGCTACTAATTACAAAGCTGTCTTCGTCATAAATTATATCCTGATATCCATTATCCCAACCATCTTTAAATGATCCTTGTGAAATTCGATCCTCAAAAACAGGATTTGTTATTCCATCTGCTGGAGGCGTATAAGTAACCGTCCACTTGATTTTTGATGTATTTTCATCAAATTGCCCACTTTTTTCAAGCTTCTCTGTATCCTGTTTCGGATTCTTAGATGTTCCAGTTGTACCTATAACTGGATTTCCATCAAAAGTTCCATCATTTTTTACTTCAACCGTTCCACCTACCGGCAATGGAGTTTTAGGTTCAGTAGAATATGTTATCTGATATTCTTTTTTTCCATCTTCTCCCAAATTAGATTGAAACTTAACAGTAAAATTTTTTCCATCTTCTCCCCAGGAAATCGCACATTCATTTGTAATATCTTTTCCATCTTTTGATTTTACAATTAATGAGTCCTTATCGTACTTTTGATTGAGTTCAGAACTGTCAGAAGACATCTTATCAACATACTTATATCCAGAAATATCATTTTTCAAATTACCAGTATTAAGAGAAACTGTCCAATTAAGCCTTTGATTGTTATTTCCATCATTAGATACACTTTTAGATCCAGGTTTATATTTAGTTACATAGTTAATCCACTCAGTATTAGAACCGCCATTTTCTCCATTGACAGTCCAGCTATATGCATTATTAATATCCTTTATTATATCGTTCTCTACAAGTTCTTTATTTTTTATCTTTGCTGAATAAGTAATATTAACTATTTTATTTGCATCTACTTTATCTAGCAAAATTTCAAAACTGCCATTTTCTTTTTTCGTCAGTTTTCCCTGGCCTAATGGATTTCCATCTATACGAATCGAATCATAATCAATTTCCAGATTCGATCCCGGTGTATCTGTCACCACTACATTCGTACTGTCACGTTTTCCACCTGTCACAGGAATTGTAAACGTAAAATTCCCATCCGAATCCATCGTATGTGTCTTATTAACATTTACCGTTGGTTTCTTAACTTTAATTTCAGTTTTTCCTGGCGTTCCAGGAAACGTTATTTCTACTTTATCATTCGTAGTAACCTTTTCTTTATTAAGTTGGAAAAAATATTCAAATTTTCCACTAATTGTAGACTTGCTTATAAAAAAAGCATTGTTAATCTTAAATTCTATTGTTCCATCCGGTAATATCGTATATGTTCCACACTTTTCGCCTGCTTTTGAAACCAACTGATCGGACAAAACATTATTTGAAGTACCAATAATCTCCTGTGGCAATTTATATTTAAATATCACATCTTGCCCTGAAGGTAAATTATTTTTGATACTGCTAATTTTATCATTGGATAATTCAAATTCCAATTTAGCAGAAAAAGTCTGATCAATCTCATATTCATCGCCTGGATTAAACTGTGAACCACCTTTATTGATACTAACTGTTATACCATTAGCGCCCTCAACATAATCAGTCAGTTCATATTTTGGTGTCTCTGAAAGAGCAACTATTGTCCCACCTTTCACAATCACAAAAGGAGAAAATCCATCTGTCTGAATTGTAACACCATCTACTGCTCCATTTGCGTTCTGGGAAACGCCAGCATTAACATCCTGTACATTTCCATTTACAACATGAAGAACATACGTCTTTACACTTTCTAAATCATCATATTGCAGTTCGTTCAATATTGGATTCATAAACTGAAGATTTACTGTCGCGCTTCCACCATAGGAAAGCTCACTTCCATCTTCATTTTCAAAATGCATATCGTAAACAACGCCTTCCGTAAGTGCCAGGCCGTTGTGATCTGCCCACTGCATTACTGCCATCATTGCATTATTGAAATATTCGGAATCTTCACTTTTCTGTTTTGCTACGAAAACTGCTTTCTCGTCAATTGGAGTAGAAAGACTTACATTTGCAATTGCATTATCTACAGATACATTATTAAACTCCGTACTTTCAACTGGTGCTTCCGTCACCTCCGGTGTCGGTGTCTCACTTGGCGCCACACTTACCTCTGGGGTAGGAGTTGCTTCTGCAGGAGCTTCGGTCGGCTGGTTTTCTGCAGGAGCTTCTGTTACTTCTGCTGCAGGGGTTCCAGTCGTCTCTGCCGGCTGCTCCGGTGCTGGTGTAGCAGGTGTTTCCCCGCCATCAGCGGGCTCCTGGGAATCAGGTGTCTCTGCCGGATTTTCCGTATCTTCCGGCTGCTGTGGCTCCTCTTCCTGGGCTGGCTGCTCCGGCTCTTCTGGTTCTTCCTCTACCTCTGCCTCTTCGCTTTCCTCGGCGTATTCTTCTGGCTCACTTTCAGACGGAGTAGGTTCTACCGTAGTCTCCTCCCCATAAGTATCCTCTGTCGCCAGAACCGTCAGACTGGACTGCTGACATACCATGGATACCACCAGAAGCATGGCAAATAATGATTTCAGCCTTGATTTCTTTGTTTTCATGTTACGTCCTCCTTTTAATGATCGAGTTTTTACTTTTTCGTAAGTTTCTACTTCTTCATTAAGTACAGGTGTTGCCTTTCTCTAAAAACTCTATTTGGTTAATCATACCATATTGGTTTTTTTGGAGCAATATTTCAAGTCTCCAAAAAAATGGAAACATTTTCGCTATTTTTTCCTGTTTTTACGTCCTTTTCTTCTTTTTGTTTATCGTATTTATATGATATATTCCGTTATACTATCCATTCTGACCATATTTCAGAGTAAAAACAATTGTAACTGATCATTTATTTTCCCAACTTTCTTGCCATCCGCTTAAATCTGTTTTCCATTTTCATTTAAATTTTTTCGTCACTTTGAACAATAATGTTTTCCATTTTTCAAAGAATATTCGCTTATTATTTTCTTCTTTTCTCGATAGTTTGTATGATGTATATTGATGTACTGATATTTAGGTGTTATAATAGCAATAGCAAAAACAATCAACACATTCCAAACGGATGTCAGCTGCATAAAACTCATAAAATCCATTCAAGAAAAATAAAACAACATACTACAGGAGGACCCCATGTTTCTAAAGAAAACCCCGAAGCCCAAAGGAACCTATCTCGCCATCACAGAATCCTACTATGACAAGGAGAAGAAAGCCACCCGCCAGAAGACCATCATGGGACTTGGCTATCTGGATGACTTGAAAGAGCAATATCCCGATCCCATTGCCCACTTCGAGAAAGTGGTGGCCGACATGAACCAGGAACGGGAGGACAAGAAGAATTCCGTTGTATACGTAGACCTTACTACTGCTCTCTCACCGGGAGAGCATTCCTTGAAAAATGTAGGCTACGGGATCATTAAATATCTTTACAAGGAGCTTCAGCTTGATATTTTCTGGAGAACCAAGACCTGGAATCTTACCTTGCCTTATAATATAGAAGAAATCTTCCGCTATATCATTATCTCACATGTACTTTACCCAGAGTGCCCCTGGTATGAAGCAATGGAAAAGGGATTATACTTCGAGGACCCGCAGGTTTTTCCCCAGGAACACATTGATTCTGCTTTAAATGTTATTGTGAAATACCAGCGGGATCTGCAGAAATGGATCTATGAGCATTCTGCAAATATTCTCACCCGGGATGCAGGCGCTACCTTCCTGGATCACACCAGCTATAATTTTTCCATTCCAGGTGCCATCCAGTCCGAGACACAGCCCAATGCCAGACGTACCGATTCTGTCCTGAATCTGGATTTACTTGCTGACCGACAGGGAATCCCCATTGCATACAATCTATCTACCAGTGGTATTATGTTGAACCAGTCTGTTTCTAATGCAGTAAGACGCCTGAAACGAGACAATTCCAAAACCCGTTTCTATAATACTGCTCCCACCCGTCCTGTCACAGAGCCTTCTATCTGTGCTGAAGTTTCTTCCGATGGTTACATCTATGGACAATCCGTTCATACTTCTGACACTGAATTTAAAGAATGGGTTTTGCAGGATGGCTACCAGGAAATACAGATTTTAAATGAAAAATATCAGACAATCCCGCTCTTATATAAAGAACGGATTTATGAGAATAAAGAGAAACAATTTGTGTACTATCATGAGCTTCAGGCCAGACAGCAGCGTCTTGCCAGGGAATCCTCCGGCCGGCGCGGGGGTATGAAGCTGGATGGTTATACCGCTATTGTGACCAGCAATCTGGAAACAGACAGCCTGACGCCCTACCGGCTTTACAGCGGTCTCAGACATATGGAAACGATCTTCCGTGCTTCCAAGAGCCAGTATGATTCTGCCGCCACCTTCATCTGGACCCAAGAGAAGATCAATGCTCATTTTGTCATTGGCTTCGTATCTTTTACATTGATGCGTATGCTTCAGGCGAAGCTGGACTTTCAGTTTTCCATGGATCAGATCCGCACTTCCCTGCAGCGGTACAATTGCGTGCAGATTGCAGGCAATATTTATCAGTTTACTTATTATGATGAGATCCTGGTCGCCTGTGAACAGGTACTTGACCTGGAATTGCATAATAAATACCGCAGCCAGCTCCAGATACGGAGACTGCTGCGGTACTAAAAGACTTCCTGCAAGATGTTTGCCACAATTCTCCAGACACATATCTTGCAGGATTATTTTTATAATCAGACTCTCTAGCGGTCTGCCCCAAGGCTTCCCTCTCCTGGGAAGTGCAGCTCGTACATTTCCCTGGCAGCTCTTGTAACGATTCCAAGTTCTTCCTCCAGCTTCAGGGTCTGGGGAAGTTCCACTGCTGTATGGTAAATATCTGCTTTCAGCTTGTCCTTCGCCTGCTCGTTACTCATCTTCAAAATGCCAAACAGAGTGCTGTTATACGCCTTATCGGACTCGCTAAGCTCCATATAGGTCTTCACCATATGGCAGCACTCCCGGTAAAGAAGATCCTCGTAATCCTTGCCTTTGGCCCTGATTTCCTGGAATTTCATCTTATCCAGCTGTTTCAGGATTTCCTTACGGCCGCCACGGACACCCAGGAAACGCTTGCCGCTGTCTCTGTTAAACTCCATCAGCATCCAAAGTGCGATAAATCCGTCTGCCCGGGTATCCCCGCCCAGCTCTGACGGATCCTGGTAACGGATGTCCCAAAGCTCCTTACGGATCTGGTTCAGTTCTGGCTCCTCTCCTGCCTCGATGGACATGTTCAAAAGCGCCAGACGCTTGGCCGGGTCCGCTTCTCTGTAGTATTGTGTAATCGTTGGGGTATCCATATTTTTTCTCCTTTATGCCTCTTCGTAGGTCAGCTCTGTCTCAGCCATGTTAAGAGCTTCCTCAATAACTTTATCCATATCCATGTAGCGGTACATGCCAAGACGTCCGCCAAAAAGAACGTTCTTCTCCTCTAATGCGCGGCGCTCATATTTGTCGAAGAGCTCGTCATTCTTCGGATCATTGATCGGGTAATAAGGCTCTTTGCCCTTCTCCCATGCAGCCGGATATTCTCTTGTGATAACCGTCTTCGGCTGAGTGCCGAATTCAAAGTGCTTATGCTCGATAATACGGGTATATGGCACTTCATAATCTGTATAGTTCACAACCGCATTTCCCTGATAATTGCCCATATCCAGCACCTCTGTCTCGAAGCGCAGGGAACGGTATTCCAACTCTCCGTAGCAGTAATCATAGAATTCGTCGATCATACCGGTAAACAGGATCTTATCTGCCTGAGAAGTCAGCTCCTCTCTGTTGGCAAAAAAATCCGTCTTCAGGCAGACCTGTACGCCCTCCAGAAGCTTCTTGATGATGCGGGTGTAACCGCCCTTCGGAATACCCTGGTATGGATCCTTGAAATAGTTATTATCATAGGTATAACGAAGTGGAAGTCTCTTAATGATAAAGGACGGAAGATCCTTACACTCTCTTCCCCACTGCTTCCTGGTGTAACCCTCTACCAGCTTCTCATATACATCCTGTCCCACCAG
>JAQXQS010000026.1 GCA_029101305.1 Clostridia bacterium
TTAATCATTCTTTCCGAAATATCAGGAAAATTGTCTGCTGGGATTTTACAAATACCTTAAAGGATGGGACTGTAATTTCATCTACTGCTGGTGATACAGATAGAGAGTTTCGTGTGAAAATGCGGAATGGGAAGAACTGGTACTATTTGGATGCAGAAGATGCAAGTATAAAGATAGGTGTGATACCGCTTAAGGAGTTTATTATAAAGGAACTTGGCATAGAAATTATGAGCCAGGATAATAGCTGAGCTTAATGAAAGAAAAGTCGGTTTCTAATTGAGGGTTATAGTATCGGAATCTCCGAGATCACACGTAAAAATGCCTGCCACCCAGCAGGCATTTTCCTAAAAATCCCAAAGTTCGCATTATTCTACATCTCAAAAATCAATCCTCATCCATCCAGACCTTCATAGTCTTCAGAAGCTTCTGTTTCTCAGGAACTTCCATTTTATGTACCTGTTCGGAAATCTCGCGGTCAAGGGCGGTTTCGCGGTATTCGGAATCAATTCTGCCGATCAGGGAATCAAGGGAGATGTTCAGCAGCCGTGCGTAATAGATCAGGATACGCAGGGACATGGCGGTACGGTTGTTCTCCACGTTACTGATGTAACCAGGAGTTACATTCAGGGCCTTGGCAACTTCAGCCTGGGTCAGTTTCATTTTGATTCGCAATTCTTTCATTCTGGATCCTAAGTTCTCGTAATCAATCTGGTTCATAATTCTTTCTCCAATCTTTCTAACAGGAGCCAGCAGATGGCTAATCCTGTATATTCACGTGACATGTCCTGTACAATAGCCATAAACGTGCAGCCAGCATGCGCGGATTTATTGGTTATCGGCAGGTTAGATTTAGAGCTTTTACGTGCCCTAAATAGTTCAGCAACTGCTTTATGCCAGAGCTTGTTGCTACAGTCTCTGCAACAGCCATTTCCCTGTTCAGAGTATTCTTTATTCATAGTATAAAGTATATAGAAAATATATGAAAAATGTAAGCTGTAAATTGTATGCTATCTATTTTATTGCTATATAGTTGCTGCGTAGTGATATCATTATTTTGAGGTAACTGTTTAGAGCTAGAGCGTGCCCCAAAATCATTTCTGCAATCTGCACGTCCCACTTTGCGGTATATTTTGCCTTCTTTCAGTGGTTGTAGCCCGCTACGCCTTCCTCAATCGGACAAAATCTCCCACAAATTGTGACGTACATCTTGCAGAAAGCCTTTTGGGGGGCACGCTCTAATCTCCAAAATGCATTGTATTTCGGTCTTGAACAGTTACATTTTGACAATTTTTCCAGATACTCATATAATAATTTACTATGACAGCCAGCGATTGCGGGATCACCAAAGGCGCGTAGCAATCGATTTTCATTCATGGTAATGTCTGCGTGCGCGGACATATCTGTTTAAAAAAAGGCTATTGATGCCAGATGAAAAAGGAGGTGCTTTATGCTGGATACATTTGAAATGCTGGAGGAGCTTCTGGAGCAAGAACAGTTCGAACGTCTCGATTTTTCATCAAAAGAAGCTTCCGGAGATATCCGTCTTGTATATCTGATGAATGATGCAGTGGAAAGCTTTCTCATTTTCCAGAATGCAAGTCTTACAGGCAATTATCTGGAGAATTATGAAGGCTCGCTGAAAGCCTCCTTAAGCCAGGAAGAAGAGAAATATATACTGGTGGTCTGGCAGGGAGACAACGTAGTCACCCTGTTCTTTGAAGACCTGGATCTGGAAATCCATCTTTACAATTATGGGGAAATCGGGCATTTCTGGGTGCCGGGATATGAGTATCTCAGACAGCTGGAATACCGGATTGCCATAGCCAGGGATAAGCTGGAGTATCTGGGGAAAGAAGCTTGCACCCAGGAAGAGCAGGAACTGGTGCAGCTGGCAGATTTTCCACCGCTGAATTATTGCTGCTATCCGGCGGTGCCCCAGAAATATATTGTACCAAAGGAAGAGCCCTGGGTGCCTTCCGCCGCAGCATTTCAGGTTATGGAAAAACTGATAGAAGAAGCCGGGGACCGTTCCCTGGCCCGCTTGTTGCATATTTATAAAAAGTTTCCATATCCTCTGGCTGCTCAGGTTTTTGCATGGGCGCTGCACAGAAACCGCCATGCCCGGGTAATCGATCTTCTTACGGAAAAAATCAAAAATGTGGCAGCTACATATCCAAACCGTTCTTTCGGCGAAGAAAAAGACAGGCAGTTGAACCACCTGTTGTCAAAAGCCGGAAAATTGCAGGAAAAACTGGCTCAGGATGGAGTACATGCAGAAGTATTAAGGGAAGAACCCTTTACAATAGCCAGGGACAGTCTGGATTTCCAGGTGTTCCTCATGATCTGGAAAAAAGGCTGGATCAACCGGAAAGTAGAAATAAAACGGCTGGAAGAAAAATGTGTGGAAGAAAAATAGAAGATCCTGTATTCCATAATTGGATAGTTTGTGCTAACATAAATCTGAGCATATTGGAAAACGATTCCTGTGGAAAAACGTTTTCCAACATGTGCTAGAGCGTGCCCCAAAAATCATTCCTGCAATCTGCACGCCCCACTTTGCGGTATATTTTGCCCTCTTTCAGTCAGCGTAGCCCGCTACGCTTCCCTCAATCAGACAAAATCTCCCACAAATTGTGACGCACA
>JAQXQS010000027.1 GCA_029101305.1 Clostridia bacterium
GTAAAAGAGATTTATGTACCGAATAAGATCGTGAACTTTGTTGCGAAATAAAGATTGCAGAAATAAAGAAACTCCCCGTCAGGAAGCTGGCGGGGAGTTTTGACGTAGCCAGAGAAAATGCAGAGATAGTCCACTGTTGGCTGTAGAAGTATATGGAAAATGCAAAAAACGATTATGACTGCTTTAAGGAATTAAATGTCTGCTCATAATGGAGAATACGTTTTTTTTGATTTTCCAATAAGGTGGTTCGCTTTAATTCAATGGCAATTGTGTAATCTACAAGTTCTTTTCCAGTGCAGTCGAGAAGACGATATTTCTCGATAAGCTGCTGTTCGGAGATGGATTGAACATCGACAGCTGTAGTCGCTCTTTCTTCTGTTAACCCTAACAGGTAATCTGTAGAGAGATGAAAAAGCTGCGACATCTTTATAAGGAATGGAAAGCCTGGTTCCCGAATGTCCATTTCGTAATTGCGCAAAGTGTTGGCAGGAATGCCAAGTTCAGCCGCGAAAGTGTCGCGATTGCGATAACCATGTTCTTTACGTAGCTGCATAAGTCTTTTTCCAAAAGTCATGATAAAAATCCCTCCATTTTCTATTATTGATTGACAAAATCATATAGAATAGATATAATATACTCACCAGAACAGCTGGAAGGTAGATGCTCTCTACCCGCTCCTGCTAGTGCGGTAATGGACTTATGAATAGTCGTCCTCGAACTTTGCGGGCTCAGGACGGCTATTTCTTATGTATGGCAAACTCCAGAATTGATACAAGTAAAATACCTGCGGTTAAAATAACCATAAATTCTTCGTATGTTGACATAATAATCACCCCCTTCCGTAAAAACTCGGACGGGTGAGAGCACGTCCCCCAGCTGCTCAGGAAAATATATTAAATTTAAAAACTTAATTGACAATATAGTATAGAATAGATATAATATACTCACCAGAACAGTTGGAAGGTAGATGCTCTCTACCTGATCCTGGTATATTGGGCGTTGACTATTGAGATAGCCGTTCCGCAACTTTCCGAGGGTTAGGACGGCTATTTCTTATGTATGGCGAATTCCAGAATAGAAACAAGTAAAATACCTGCGGTTAAAATAACCATAAATTCTTCATAGGTTGAAAAATGAGTAAAAAAATAAGGAGCTGAAAAACGATGAACGGACTCAGCCAAAAACGATATCTCGAACTCCCCCTCCCAACAGAAGACGATCCCCGCTCAGACCAGCAGCGGATCCTGGATAGTCTGGCGGCGGCAGGTGTGGAAGAGCGGGTTCATATACCTGTCCACATTTTGCGGGAGTTATCCCCCTTGCTGGACAACGCAAAGTGGAAAATAACGGTTTCCATTGCCTGGAATGGGGATAAATGGGAAATGGTGGAGATTGAGGAAGGAGATACCACCGCGCAGCATTATGGGCTGGCGGTGGATCTGGGAAGTACCACTGTGGTGGCGAGACTTCTGGACTGCAACAGTGGAGAGATTTTGAAGGAAGTCAGCTGCTTTAATAAGCAGATCCAGTGGGGGACAGATATTCTGTCCAGAATTTTTTACTGTAAAGATAATAGGGAAAAGCTGGAAGAAGTGCGGCGGGCTACGGTGGAATCCATATGTGAATGTTTGGATAAGCTGGATGCAAGCCACTCCGCGCTCTCCATGGTAATCGCGGGCAACACCACTATGATTCACTTCCTTCTTGGAATGGACGCTTTCTGCGTCTTTTATACCCCACACGCAGTCCATGCCGATCGCCCCGGCTTCCAGCTGGCGCGCGATCTGGACATTCCGCTGAAAGGCTACGTTTATTGTTACCCTGCCAAGTCAAACTACCTTGGTGGCGATATTATCAGCGGCATGATTGACACTGAATTATACAAGAAAAACGAGATCAGTGTTTTCTTCGATATCGGAACCAACGGCGAGCTGGTGATTGGAAATAAAGAATTTCTTCTATGCGGCGCAGGCGCAGCAGGACCAGCGCTGGAGGGAGGCGTGGTGCGTACTGGAATGCGGGCGGACATAGGGGCAGTAGATGAAGTGAAGATAAGGGATGGAAACATCTTTGTGCATGTAATTGGAAATTCTGCGCCTCAGGGAATCTGCGGTTCCGGCATTATAGACCTGATCGCAGAGCTTTTTCTGGAGGGCTGGATCGACATCCGCGGCAAGTTTTCCCCGGAAAAAAGCCCTCTCATTCAGGAGAGAGACAACCAGCTCTGCGTAGAATATGCCCCCGGTCTGTACTTCTACCAGAAGGACATCGACGAATTTATCCGCACCAAATCCGCCGCTCACACCATGGTAGAAATCATGCTCCGTGAATCCGGTCTTGACTTAAACCAGGCTGACCGCTTCTACGTGGCAGGAGCCTTTGGCAAACATGTATCCAAAGAATCCGCCATCACCATCGGCATGTACCCCGATATGGACCGCGACCACATTATTAACGCTGGAAACTCCTCACTGGAAGGAGCCCAGAAGCTTCTTTTAAACCGAAGTCTCCTCACTTACATCGACCAGATCCTGGAAGAAATGGTTTATATTCAGTTCGCCGAAGTGGAGGATTTCCTGGAATTAATGGTAGCAGCCCAGGCTTTGCCCCATACAGATTATAAGCGGTATCCTACGGTTATGGAGAAACTAAAAGAACGGCAGAAAGATATAAAGTTATAAACTGCTTTTTGATTTATATCAATGAAAATTCATTTTCAAATGGTTGATTTGAAGAAGTTCTTTCGATATACTTAGAAGTAATAGAAATCATCGAAAAGGAGTGATTACATGCCATTACTCGAAGAAAAAGTTTATACAATAGATGATATATATGCTCTTCCAGAAGGGGAGAGAGCGGAGCTTATTGATGGACATATATACTATATGGCACCACCTAACAGAACACACCAGAAAATATCCATGGAACTGTCAGCCAGAATTCTTGAGTACATCCGTTCCCATAAGGGGAAATGCGAAGTCTATGCTGCTCCATTTGCAGTATATCTGGATGACACGACTAGTACTTATGTAGAGCCAGACATTTCAGTGATTTGCGACCCGGATAAACTGGATGATCAAGGCTGCAATGGTGCACCAGACTGGATTATTGAGATTGTTTCTCCTGCAAGTAAACGAATGGACTATTATACGAAGCTTTTTAAATACAGAACAGCAGGTGTAAGAGAATACTGGATCATAGATGCGGCTAAGAATCAGATATTTGTATATAATTTTGAAAAAGGAGATACGGAACAATACACACTGCAGGATTCGGTAAAAGCAGGAATTTATGAGAACCTGGTGATTGATTTTAGTAAACTGGATATTTAGAAAATGCATGTAAGGGCAGGCCTGTTTTGCAGCTTGCCCTTTTTGCAATTCGTACAGCAATAATGAGAAAAATGTAAAAATTATCTAAATTTATAGTAATTTCTCACAAAATATGCTATACTACTTCCAAACCAACAGACAGGAAGTGTACGAAATGACAGCACCCAAGAAACCACCAATTACGAAAAGTTTCGGATACGCATTTGAAGGAATTTTCACCTGCATCCGTAAGGAACGGAACATGAAGATTCACTGTATCATGGCAGTCCTGGTAGTGACCGCAGGCATCATCCTGAAGCTTTCCCCAGTGGAATGGTGCATCTGTCTTGGCCTTTTCGGACTGGTGATGGCACTGGAGCTGGTGAACACCGCCGTAGAATCCGTGGTAGACCTGGTAACCAGTGAGTACAAGCCCCTGGCGAAGATCGCCAAGGACACCGCCGCCGGAGCCGTCCTAATCGCCGCAATCATGGCCGCCATCGCCGGATTGATCATTTTCGTACCTAAAGGGCTGGTATTTCTGGGAGTCCTATAAACAGAGTGATATAAAAGAGTTCGTTAAAAAGAAATACTGTAAAAGCTTGCGTTACTATGAAAATGGTAAATAACACTGAGCTTGTAATTATTAGAAGAGAGTGACCAAGATGGTTACTCTCTTTTATAAAAAATGGCAATAGCAGATTAAAGAGAAGTATGGTAATATAAAAATATAAATGGTTTTAGAATCTAATTTTGTAAGAGTGAAAAATATGGAATGAGGGAAAATTAATGAACAAATTATATGATTATTTTATAAATAAGGTTTTCACAGTTCCATATATTGATAAAATGATTAGTGGAAAAAAGGATAAAGATATATTTTTTAAATGTGTTAGCAGATACGTTAAAGAAAATGAAAATATTACTTATGGAGAAGCCATAAGTCAAATATATCATTACATGGATCATTCGTATAGAAACGAATATTTTTTTAAAAATACAATTTTAAATCAACTGCTGATAAAAAAACATGATTTATATAATACTGTGGCATTAACTGAACTACCTATAGGTGATTCGAAAGCAGACTTTATAATGATTAATGGTAGAGGTGTTGTATACGAAATAAAAACTGATCTGGACAATTTTAATAGATTGAACAGTCAGCTTTCAGACTATTATAAGGCATTTAAGTATGTAAATGTTGTTGTCGGGAATAAGCAATATGATAAAATAAAGGATATTCTTGATGAGTCGAAAGTGGGAATCTATGTTCTGGGGAAAAATGGAAATATTCGTTGCAAAAAGAAAGAAAAATGTAATGATCGTGAATTGTCTTATGAAACAATGTTTGGAATTTTGAGAAAGAAGGAATTTGAGAGCATTTTGTTAAAACATTATGGCAAATTGCCAGATGTTAATAACTTTCAATATTATCGGGAATGCCTTAAATGGGCACAAAGAATAAATATTAGAACTTTTCAAAAAGATATGCTTGAATGTCTTAAGAAAAGAATGCAGTTAGTTGTAGAAGATGTATTTGAAGAAACAATACCGTATGAATTGCGCTTTTATACATATTTTTCGAAGGAAAATCATAATCAGTATGAGCTTATAAATAAGTTTTGGAACGAGAAACTGGAGGTGTAAGATGTATTATCCATATTTAAGAGGAAGACAGAATGAACTATTATGTTTAAGGGAATTGCTGGAATCAAAAAAATTAAGCAAATGTGTTACACCGGTTCTTGAACCAGTAAAATTCAGTAGTACCTTTGTGTCAACTTTGAAAAAATTTGCTGAAAATGAAAGACAGATTATTTTAATAAAGAATCCTGCAGTGGGAAAGTTTGAAGATGAATTTCAAAAAGCTATAGTGGATTCTGAAAAAGCGGATACGGATGAAAAAAGAACAAAATTGAAAAAATTGCTGGATGAATATGACAGTATTTTAAAAGACAAACATATTTGTAAAGCATATTTAGTTGATGCCGAAACAATAGATAAAGTATTGAAAATGCCAGAAGCAGAACGAGAAAAATTATATCTGTTAAATCAAAATAGAGGAAATGATGAATTTTATATAGAACATGGCAATGAACTTTTAGTGGAAGCATCATTTATTCCGAAAGATGAAGATTTTAAAGATGAAGTGGTCGGAAATGCTATTATTCTGGAAGATTGTTATCAGAAAGCAAAAAGAAATGCTGACTATATTGATGAGCCAGATGTATTTTTTAGCAAAAATCATTTAGTTTATGCAAGGAGAGGATATCAGGGCTTTTCTGATTATTCAATAGTAGGAAATGAATATGATGAAAGCGGTTTTGCACCTGTAGCAATTGCAGTTCATATTGTTTATTTGGGAGAACGGAAGGAATTAAGAGTTCACCATTTTGTATCTGATTCGAATAGAGGTTATTCTGATGTACCAAGAAAATTTGAGGAAGCCATGGATAAACTTGTTGAATGGGACAAATTAGATCAGATCAGAAGGACAAGAGGGGGAAGAAGTTTAATTAATTATTACGAAAACGGAAGATTTCCAGGCTTGGGCGTGATAAAAAAATATTCGTTAATGCATCACCTTGAACTGATGGGAGATTTTCTGGAGGAAAATATATGATTTGTTGTGTGGAATGCTTTAAGGATCCAGAAATAAGGGCCTCCATAGAATCTCTTAATCATAAAGGGCAGTGCCCTATTTGTGGGGCTAAGGATACTTGGATTTATGACAGTGATTCAGATTCTTGGAATTCAGATTTTGAAGAATTGTTAACATCCATAATAGAAATATACAGTCCTGAAGAAAACTTGGATGCAGCTTTTCCAGATGACGCGAAAAAGAATATAGAACAACATATAAAAAATGATTGGAAGATTTTTAATCTTGAAGAAGCAGGAATAAGAACAATTCTTGAAGAAATAATAATATCATCGATTGATTTGGATGAACGGCTTTTGTCTCAGAAGGTTGGAATACCCAAATTATATGAAGATACTTTTTTAGAACAAAACTCTGTTTTGGGAAAATATCAGTGGGAAGATTTCAGAAGGTATTTGCGCAATGAAAATAGATTTCATGCGAAATACATTAATCTGGAAATGTTGGCTGAAATTTTGAGAGAGATTGTTTCTATTATTCCGAAAGGCACCAGATTATATCGGGCACGAATTGCAAAAGATGCAAACGGGTATAAACCAAGTGAGATGGGAGCACCTCCAGATGATGTAGCGTCCGCTGGAAGAGCAAATTCAAAGGGAATCAGTTGTTTGTATTTGGCAAATGAAAGAAAAACAACGATAAAAGAAATTCGTGCTGGAGTTTTCGACTTTGTTACAATTGGTACATTTAGAGTTAAGCAAGATTTGAAGATTATTGATCTAAGTATGATCACACACAATTCACCGTTCTATGCAGATAAAGACAAGGTGAAATTTTTACTTAATGAAAAACATCTTCGAAATATAGAAAAAGATCTTGCAAAACCCGTGAGTAAAAGAGACAGTGATCTTGATTATCTGCCAACTCAATATATAAGTGATTTTGCGAAATATTTGGGGTATGATGGAGTGAAATATATCAGTACTTTTGATAAGAATTCCTATAATGTTGCTATATTTGATGCAAATACATGTAAATGTACATATAAAAGAAGTTATATGATTGGTGATTTAGATTATAAAATGAAGGCGTTATAGGAAAAAATATAGCTATTTTTAACAAAACGTGTTATACTGTGGAAACAAAAGAAATTGTACCCAAAGGACTTGTATTTCTGGGAGTCCTATAAAGAAAGGAGCACACACTATGGAACTTGGAGAAGGCATCAAAAAAATTTTACTTGCAGGAATCGGCACCGCAGCAGTGACCGCAGAGAAATCCAAAGAGGTTCTGGATAAACTGGTAAAGAAAGGTGAGCTCACCGTAGAACAGGGCAAGGTCCTGAACCAGGAACTGAAGCACAATATCAAAGAGAGCGTGAAGAAGAACGTAAACGTAACCCTGAAGCCATCCAACCCGGACGAACTGAAGGACATCCTTGGCAAAATGACTCCAGACCAGCTTGCCGCCCTGAAAGAGCAGATCACCAAAATGCAGGAGAAGGATGTAGATCCAGAGGAAGAAGCACCGGCTGAGCCAGAAGCCACAGAAGCAGAAGCCGCCGAAGAAGAGGAAGAAGCCGAGGAAGCCAAAGAAGAATACGAGGCAGATCCACAGGAATAAGCAATAACATTTTCGGGAAAAAGAAATATTATTGCCTTGTTTAAGAAATGCGATACCGCATTGCGGAACAAAATAAAGAAATTCAGAAAGGCAGGACGAGGAAAGAAAGAACCCGAATCCTGCCTTTGTAGTAAGGGGAACAGACATGGGCGAGACAGATAGAAGAGAAAAAGATTACGCAGGCAGCAAGAAATCAAATGGCAAAGACACCGGCACATATAAGGAAAGGTTGAAGGAAATCACCGCCGTCCTCCATAAACACGCCATCACCCGTGGCGTGTCCCCGGAGAAGCTCCGCCTGATCCTCACCGACCTTGGCCCCACCTTTATCAAATTAGGCCAGATCATGTCCCTGCGCTCCGACATTTTGCCCAAGCGCTACTGCGACGAGCTGATGAAGCTTTGCTCAGACGTCCCACCCATGCCATTTTCCGAAGTAGAAGAAGTCCTCCAGGAAGCCTTCGGCTGCCCCTGGCAGGAAGAATTCCAGGAAATTAGGCAGAAGCCCCTTGGCTCAGCCTCCATCGCCCAGGTTCACCGCGCCGTCCTGAAAACCGGCGAAGAAGTAGTGGTGAAGGTTCAGCGAAAGGGCATCTACGAAGTCATGGCCCGGGACATTGGCCTTATGAAAAAAGCGGTGAAACTCCTTCCACCGGTAAGCATTAAGGAAGCCGTAGACCTGAACCTTGTGCTGGAAGAGCTTTGGCGTGTCACCCAGGAAGAGATGAACTTCCTCACCGAAGCCGCTAATATGGAGGAATTTTCCCGCAAAAACAAAAACGTAGCCTTTGTAAAAACCCCCATCCTTTACCGGGAATACACCACCGCCAACGTGCTGGTCATGGAATACATCGACGGCATTCCCATTGATGACAAAGAAACCCTCCTGGCAGGAGGCTACGACCTGGACGAGATTGGCAGCAAATTCGTAGACAACTTCATCAAGCAGGTAATGGATGACGGCTTCTTCCACGCAGATCCCCATCCTGGAAATGTAATGATCCAGGGCGGCAAGATCGTCTGGATCGACATGGGAATGATGGGCCGTCTGAATGACCACGACCGTGAACTGATCGGCCAGGCCATCGAAGGCGTGGCCCTGAACGACATTGGGAAAATCCAAGACGCCGTTCTCGCACTTGGAGAATTTAAGGGAAAACCAGACCAGAGCCGTCTTTACACAGACATCCGCGACCTTATGGCGAAATACGGCACCGCAGACATGGGCGAAATCGATATCGTAGAGATCCTCACCGACCTGATGGATGTGATGAAAGAGAACAAGATCGTCATGCCCCACGGTCTCACCATGCTTGCACGTGGCCTGACACATATGGAAGGGGTACTTGCCGACATCAGCCCGGATATCAACATGGTCCAGATCGCAGCCGCCCGTTTGAAAGGCACCCTTCTGGAAGATGGCAACTGGAAAAAACAGATGAAAGGCACCGGCAAAAAGTTGTACCGTTCCATGCTCCGCGCCGTAGACATTCCCGCCCTGGCAGCAGATTTTCTCCAGGGCTGCATGAAAGGCCAGACAAAGATCAACCTGGATCTCCACGCCTCCGACGACCTGGCATGGCTGATGCGCCGTCTGATCCGGAACATCGTCCTTGGCCTGTGGGTCATGGCACTTCTGATCAGCTCCAGCATCATCTGCACTACTGATATGACACCGAAAATGTTTGGCATCCCAGCACTGGGAGTTTTGGGCTATTTTGGTGCCCTGGTGATCCTCATGTACCTGTTTATCAAACACTTCATGAAAAAGTAGTGGAAAAAACTTGAAAAAAGACAAATTAAGTGGGTAAAATCACCAAACTTCCTCAGAACCCCCGGAAAGAAAGCCGGGGGGGTTGACACTAAATAAAGAGGGTGCTATCTTATTAAGAAGACTGGAATGGTGAACTTTGTCAAAATAGGAAAGAATTGTATGTTAGGAACTGCTAACGTGACGACGGAAATTACGGGAAAAGGTGATTTCTGGAAACGAACAGGTTTTGAAAATTCTGTTAGAGCGCGTTAGCGGGAATATATAATTTTAGATAAGTTATAAATATAACAATAAGACGGAATTTTACCATGGTGATTCCAGACACGAGAGGAATCACTGAAATTGCAAATAATTACTTGGGAGGGAAAAAGGAAAATATGTATCGAAAGGACTCAGAAGGCTGGTTAAAACATGCAGACTTTATTGTGCTGGATCTGCTTTGCCTGCAGCTGGCATTTATTCTGGCATACGCGCTGCGCGGGAAAGGAATGAATCTGTACAGTGACATTTTGTACCGGAACATGGCGGTATTTCTCGGTCTGGCAGATCTGGTAGTGATCTTCACAGCAGGCACCATGAAAAGCGTGCTGAAACGAGGCCACTATAAAGAATTTGTAGCCACCCTGAAACAATCCATCATCGTAGGCGTGCTGGCAATCATCTATCTGTTCATGATCCAGGAAGGCCAGAGTTTTTCCAGAATGATCCTGATCACCACCGTGATCATTTATCTGATCCTTTCCTACGTCATTCGTGAAATCTGGAAAAATTCCTTACATAAAAAAATGGAAAACGGCGGCGACAAGAAGCTTCTCATCGTCACCTCCAAAGACAAAGCTGCCAAAGTGGTCCGCAGCATGCAGGAGAACAACTACGCCAGATACTCCATCGCCGGAGTAGTCGTGATCGACGACGACTGTGTTGGCCAGGAAATCTGCGGCGTCCCTGTTGTGGCAAATGAAAGCGACGTTTCCATGTACGTCTGCCAGGAGTGGATCGACGAAGTGATGGTAGTAGTATCCGAGCACCTTCCATACCCCAACGACCTGATCGACAAGCTCACGGAAACCGGCGTAACCGTCCACCTGAATCTTGCCAAGATCACCAACAAAACCGGCAAAAGACAGTTTGTGGAAAAAGTAGGCAACTATACCGTCCTCACCACAAGCCTGAATTACGCCTCCTTCGGCCAGTTGTTCCTGAAACGTCTCATGGACATCTGCGGCGGTCTGGTAGGCTGCATTTTCACCGGAATCATTACCCTCTTCGTAGGCCCCGCAATCTACCTCGCCTCCCCCGGTCCGATCTTCTTCTCTCAGGAGCGCGTAGGCAAGAACGGAAAGAAATTCAAAATGTACAAATTCCGCAGCATGTACATGGACGCCGAAGAGCGAAAAGCCGAGCTCATGAAAGAAAATAAGCTGGGCGACGGAAAAATGTTCAAGATGGATTTCGATCCCCGAGTAATTGGAAATAAGGTGCTGCCGGATGGGACACATAAGACCGGAGTTGGCAACTTTATTAGACGGACGAGTCTGGATGAGTTCCCACAGTTTTTTAATGTGCTGAAGGGGGACATGTCCATTGTGGGGACAAGGCCACCGCTGATTTCGGAGACGAATTTGTATGAACCGCATCATAAAGCTCGACTTGCAATTAAACCTGGAATTACTGGGATGTGGCAGGTTAGTGGAAGAAGTGACATTACGGACTTTGAAGAAGTTGTGAGATTAGATAAAGAGTATATTGAGAACTGGAATATTGGATTGGATATTAAGATACTCTTTAAGACTGTGATGGTGGTTGTGAAGAAAGCTGGTTCAATGTGATTGGCTTTATAATAAAATGAAATAAATAATTATATATTAGATAAGTTATAAAATAATACAAGAAACAAAAGATAAAGTGTTTGGAGAAATAAAATGAAAGAAACGCTTGCATTGTCTATGTTTGGACAAAAGAGACTCACTCGTGAAGGCGGAGTAGAAATAGTCGTAAAAGAACTTTGTACTAGGATGGCACAGAATGGATGTAGAGTTCTGTTATGCGACAGGAATGCCCGAATTGCGAGATTTTGATTCTTAGAAATGGTATCCAAGACCTTCCGCAGGGCACAGACGTGGCTGAAAAAGATGTCTTTTATCAGGATTCGGTTTTTTTGCTGCGAGAGATTTATATCCGAAAAAAGGGAAAGGGAAACGCCTTGAATGAAGGAATAAGGCAT
>JAQXQS010000028.1 GCA_029101305.1 Clostridia bacterium
ATATTGTATGGACCTCCTGGAACAGGAAAAACATATAATTCTACTACATACGCTGTCGCAATTTGTGATGGCAAATCTGTGGATGAACTTACAGATTATGATGCAGTTATGGCAAGATACAATGAATTAAAAGAAACAGGAAGAATTGCATTTACTACATTTCATCAGTCATATGGATATGAGGAATTCATAGAAGGTATCAAGCCGGTGGTAGATGATGAAGCAACCGATATATCCTATACGATAGAGCCAGGTGTATTTAAGAAGTTCTGTGATGTTGCGGGAACACCAGAGAATATGGAAATTGACCATAATGCTCAGGTCTGGTTTGTAAGATTGAATGGTGTAGGAAAAAATGATCTTAAGGATGAATGCTTCAAAGAGGGAACCATACGATTTAGCTGGGAAAAAGAAAATGTGGATGACAGCTATAAGAAATGGTTTAACATGATGAGCCCCGGAGATTATGTTGTTTCCTATAATGGCGCAAATGTCAATATTGATGGAATCGGAATCATTGAGGATGGCGAGCCAATTTATGATGAGCAGAAATACAGCTTTAGATGGACTCGAAATGTAAAATGGCTTGTAACGGATATTGTAGAAAATATTCGTGAATTAAATGGTGGTAAATATTTACCGAATTTTGAAATCGCAAAATTAAGTAGAGTTCGAATTAGCGAATTACTTGAAGTGGTAGCAAAGCATGGTGGGTATGCAGGCAAAAAGAATGAAAAACCATATGTATTTATTATAGATGAGATTAACAGGGGCAATATTTCAAAGATTTTCGGTGAATTGATTACTCTGATTGAATCGACCAAGCGCGCTGGAATGAAGGAGGCTGCATCTGCTATCCTTCCGTATTCAGGAAAAACTTTTTGCGTACCATCTAACGTGTACATACTTGGAACGATGAATACTGCAGATAGATCCATAGCCTTGATGGATACAGCACTTCGGAGAAGATTTCAGTTTATTGAGATGATGCCAGATTCTGGTGTGCTTAGAAAGCTTCATGCAGATAAGGTAGAAGACTTGGATGTTGCAGCAATGTTTGATAAAATCAATGAAAGAATCACATTCTTATATGATAGAGAGCATACGATTGGACATGCCTTTTTTACCGGACTTAAGGATGACGCATCACTTGCAAAGCTGCAGTCTATATTTGAAAAATCTGTAATTCCATTATTACAGGAATATTTCTATGAGGACTATCAGAAAATACAGCTTGTTTTAGGCGATAATGCCAAGAGTGATGATAGCTTAAAGTTTATTCTTGATGAGAAAGTAGTAGCAAAGAATATTTTCAAAGGTAATGTTGAAGACGTGATTGATCTTCCGGAAAAGAGATATTCAATTAATAAGGTAGCCTTTGGCAATATCAATAGTTATAAGGAAACTTTGTAAAGTGTGGTGATGACATGGGTAAACCGTTTGAGGTAAAAGAGTTTGACTCCATTATCTGCAATGCGGATTATAAGGATGATGAAAAATATAAATATTTGAATCAGAAAGAATTTGATAATCTGGTGGCGTTTATCCATGAGTTTACCGGAGATTCGGATCGTACAGATGCGTTAGACTTTATGAAGATTGGCTACCGACGTAATGTTGGAGAAGTAGTCTCTATAAAGAACTACGTTGGTCTGATTCAAATGAAGAATGGTTTCCAGATCCAGGTACTTCCAAAGATATCGTTTGGAGAGGAAGACGAAGGAAATGTGCAAACCAAGAGAGTGTTCCTTAGAATGCTCCGAAGCATGAAAGATTTTCCAAGTAAGGTATTCAATGATGCTTCTTTAAAAGTAGACCAGATGAATTTATATGAGCTGTTTATCAATATGTATTTGCAGGAAGTCAGACAGTTGGTGAAGCGTGGTATAAAGTCAAGTTATGTCGGACAGGAAGATAATTTGCGTTATTACAAAGGAAAACTGATTGTAAATCAGCAGGTGAGGGCGAATTTAGCCCACAAGGAACGCTTTTACGTAGCTTATGAAGAATTCCATCCCAATAGGGCAGAAAACCGGCTTGTAAAGGCAACACTCGCAAAGTTACAGAAATTAACGACAAGTGCAGAAAATTCAAAAGAAATAAGACAGTTACTAACAGCTTTTGAAATGGTGGATGCTTCGGTAAATTATGCAAAGGACTTTTCACAGGTGGTTATCAATAGAAATACTAAGGATTATGAAATGCTTATGCAGTGGTCAAGGGTATTTCTGATGAATAAGAGCTTTACGACGTTTTCTGGATCCACAGCATCAAGAGCGTTGCTGTTCCCGATGGAGTCTGTATATGAAAGCTATGTAGCGCAGCAGATGAAAAAGGTGATGAGTACGGAAGGTTGGGATGTATCCAGCCAGGACAAAGGACACTATCTTTTTACAGAACCTAGGCGACAGTTTGCGCTAAGGCCGGATATTGTTATGAAAAGAGGAGAGCGTACAGTAATTCTGGATACCAAATGGAAAAGCCTTGTTGATAATGAAAGAGTAAATTATGGTATTTTGCAAGCGGATATGTATCAGATGTATGCATACTCGAAGAAATATAACACGTCTGAAATATGGCTGCTATATCCATTAAATGATGTAATGAGAGGACATGAACCAATTAAATTTGATAGTGGAGATGGAACTACAGTAAATCTGTATTTTGTTGATGTCGATAAAATAGAAGAGAGTTTGCAAGAACTTAGAAGTAAACTGGAAGTAGTTGAGTAGGATGGGCGCGGCAAAAGCTATTGACACAGCTTTTTATGTGATGACAGTGTTCCTTCTCAGAATGGTTTGGGAGAGAAAAAGACTTATGTACTAATTCAAATGATGGAGATTCTGCATAGTAATCGGGTATATGTATTTTGTTCTGACGATTTCAGGGCAAGGAGAAGTATAGCCAGTTTAACAGAGCCAGTTCACTGCATTAGTATTTTAGGTGTTTTTTATAAATTGATGAGGATGGGGCATGGTAAAACTGAAATGCAGGAATATTATGATAAATTGTCTGCTTTTTTGAAGAATCAGACGGAGTATAGGGTTTGGTCTGCATTAGGACATCAACGTATAAGAGTGCCGATACAGCAGGTGTTTGATGATCTATATGATGGAAAATTTCAAATGTTAAGAAATGGAGATTTGCAATACATAAAGTAACGTGTCCATGGTATGAATAGTAAGTCTTGGGAGAGTAATCTTTCAAGGCTTTTTTTGTATTTGTTATCGCAGATGTTACAAAAATATACAATGATAATTGTTGAAAAACACGAAAAAAACAAATGTGAAATATTTAATTATTGTAAATATCACACAAATGTGATAGTATTACTATCAAAGTAGTAAATGACAGAAACAATAATGGTCACTTGGAAAAAATATAAAGGAAAAAACATTCATAAAGAGTGTAATTATGGAGAATGCACCTATGGAAAATGTATCCGCGCAGAATGCATCCACAGAAAAAGTATTTACGACACGAGAGCGGCAGGCGCAGCAGCGAAGGAAACGAATTATAAACGCTTCTATGGAATTGTTCCAGGAGAAATGTGTAGAAGATACTTCTATGGAAGAAGTTGCCAAACGGGCTGGTGTTGGTGCGGCGACGGTTTATCGCTATTTTTCAACAAAAATCGAATTGGTAATTGAGACGGCGCAGGCTTATTGGGAAAAAATTGCAGGAGAGTATCTGAAAGAACTGGAACTGGCAAATTGCAGAGAAGATGTAAAGTACTGTAAGGAAGATATAGGAAGAGATGAGGAAGAGGCAAAGGATGGTTGTGCGGAAAAAAACAGCGCTACAGGCTATGAACAGCTTGCCGGAATCCTGAATATTTTCTATAAGATTTTTAAGGAACAGAAACCGTTTCTAAAGTTTCTTCAGGAGTTTGATGTTTTTGTAAAAAAGTATCAGATATCGGAGGAACGGCTGACTGATTATGAGAACGGTATCCTGAAGCTGAAACCTTATATGACCTCTGTCCTTGAAAAGGGATTGTCAGATAAAAGTCTGTTTTTTACTTGTTCGGTAGATGAAATGTATTTTTCCCTGACACATACGCTGATAGCTCTGATGGAAAAGCTGGCAGTGGGAGGCGATATTCTTTCGTCGGATCAGGAAGTGGAAGGACAGAAGCAGTTTCAGATTATTGCAGGATTGCTGCTTAGTGGAATGCAATATATACAGCAAAGTGGAATAGATGGCAAATAGAATTTTTTACAGGCTCCAGATTATAAATGATAAGAAAATAAGAATAGTAAGAACAATAAGAACAATAAGAACAGGAGGCGCGTTATGAAGAAGTTAACAACAGGAAAAATCTGGCAGTTTGCAGCAGGACAGTTTGGCTGGGCAATGCTGTCGGGAATTATTTCAAACTGGCTGGTATATTTCTATCAGCCGGACGAGACTGCAATCAGTCAGGGGCAGACGGTATTCATTCCACAGGGGCTGGTGGTTCTTGGTATTTTTACGATTATCGGAGGAATTACCGCTTTTGGAAGAGTTTTTGATGCTTTTACAGATCCGATGATCGCCTCCTGGTCTGACAGATGCACATCCAAAAATGGACGAAGAATCCCGTTTTTGAAGTGGGCATCACTGCCACTAGCACTATCTACAGTATTGGTGTTCTGGTCACCGGTTAACGAAAACAGCTGGATCAATGCTGCATTTTTGCTGGTAATGATCCTGGCATATTATCTTTCCATTACGGCTTATTGTACGCCATACAATGCCCTGATTCCAGAACTTGGACACACCCAGCAGGAGCGGCTGAACATTTCAACTGTGATTTCCTTTACCTTCATTGCAGGAACTGCTATGGCATATCTGGCGCCTACGATCTGGGGGCTATTTATTCCGGCATTTGGAAGGGTGAATGCAATACGTGTCACATTTACCATAATGGCAGCAGTGGCATTTATCTGTATGCTGGTACCGGTATTTTGCATCCGGGAAAAAGATTATGTGGATACGGTACCGACCAAGGAATCCGCTTTTCGTTCCCTTGCCGCTACATTTAAAAATGGAGAGTTTCGGAAATTTGTAGGCTCTGATATTTTTTACTGGATTGCTCTTACCATGTTTCAGACAGGCCTTCCATTTTTTGTAACCAGCCTTCTGAAGCTTCCGGAGACGATGACAACGCTTTATTTTGTTGGAATGACGGCATTATCCCTTGTTTTTTATATTCCGGTAAACAAGCTGACCCCAAAGCTTGGAAAAAAGAAAATGATCCTGTTCGCATTTGCAGTGTTCAGTCTGGCTTATTTCTATACAGGATTTATGGGAAAGATATCCTTTATTCCAGAGAGCATACAAGGACTGATCCTTACGGTTGTGGCGGCTCTTCCTATGGCAATTTTCGGAATTCTGCCCCAGGCAGTTGTGGCAGATATTGCACAGAGTGATTCTGTGATATCTGGAAGTAACCGTGAGGGAATGTTTTATGCAGCAAGAACTTTTGCGTTCAAGCTGGGACAGAGCCTGTCTATGCTGATTTTTACCGCAGTTTCCACAATTGGAGCAGGAGATGGAACTGGTTATCGGATTGCTGCTTTTGGAGCGGCGGCATTCTGCTGTATCGGTGGAATCATACTGGTATTTTATAATGAGAAGAAGATTAATGGGATTATTGATGGAAATATATAGGTATATGAAATGACAATCATAGAGGAAAAAGAATATTCGGAGCTTATGAAGAATGAGGTGGAGCCTTATTTAGATTCCAGGAAACAGGAGCAGTTTGTTTCCGAAACCTGGCATGAGCGGAAGAATCGTATCATATCAGGAAAAATTCATTTGCAAAGTTATCTGGCAGATAATCCAAAAGGTGTGATCATTATCAGCCATGGTTTTACCGAAGGCGCACCAAAATATGACGAAATGATCTATTATTTTCTGAAGGCAGGTTATCATGTATATATGCCTGAGCATATGGGACATGGTTTGAGCTATCGCCTGACCGAAGATCCTTCCCTGGTACATATTGATTGCTGGAAACGTTATGCAGAGGATTTTCTGCTGATATGCCATGAGATAAAACAGAAATATCCGGACTTGCCGCTGAATCTTTTTGCACATTCCATGGGAGGGGCAATTGGAGCAATTGCAGCTTCCTTTGAGCCGGAGCTTTTCCATAAGATCATATTGAGTTCGCCAATGATCCGGCCTCTTACTGGAAATGTACCATGGCCGTTGCTAGTGATGATTGCACATGTCCAATGCCTGTTTGGAAAAGAAGAGAGCTATGTGGCCGGACAGAAACCATACGATGGAAGTGACACCTTTGAGACAAGTGCGGCGACTTCAAAGGCGAGGTTTGAAAGATATAACGAAATCCGTAAAGCCCACAAAGAACTGCAGACCAGTGCAGCCTCCTATGGCTGGCTTCGCGCCTCTATAAAAATGAGTTGGTATCTTAGATACTGTGGCTGGAAAAAGCTGGCCCGTCCTATGCTTATATTTCAGGCGGAAAAAGATGATTTTGTGTCTGTGAAGGCATTGCAGAAGTTTGCGGATAAGATAAAAAAACAGGGGAATGCTGCCTGCGAATATATTTCCATGCCTGGAACAAAGCATGAGATTTATTGCAGTGGGGATGAGATTATGAAGGCGTATGTGGGGAAAATACTGGAGTTTCTTGTGTGAAGAGGATCGTGTGGAAATACACGGTCCTCTAATCTTTTATTTACAGCTTACTTTAAGGGATGAGGACAGAGAAAACTTCTCCGCCCTCAATGTTTTTTCCTATTGGTACGTTGCTAAATGAAGCAGTGTATCAGAAATGTTTATTTATCACATCCACATTCAAAATTAGTTGGGCTGTCAATTAAAGATGCTACCTGGAACTGATGTCTGTGTCCGTCCTGGGTATCGGTAAATGATGTTGTTAATTGCCATTTTATCACTTCCTTTATTATTTTCAGCAAGAGCAGGCTAGAAGTCCGCAGTTGATCTTTAATGAAAACCAGGGATTTCTGCCCCTTTGCATTTTCCGATTACTTTCCCAAAGATTTTAAAAGAATCAGATTCATAAATCTGGATTGGATGATACTTTTCATTCAATGAAACAAGGTAAACTCCATCTGGTCCGTCATGTAGTTCTTTGATATAGGTATTGCCATTGAGATAGAAGATACCGATTTCACCGTTGGAGATACTGTCTTGTTTATGAACCCATGCAACATCGCCAGTATGATACATTGGTTCCATACTGTCACCAGATATACGGATGCCAAAATCCGTTTTCTCAGGTGCAAGATGACCGACATTGTAACTTTCTTTTACAGAATCTTCAATATAATTTCCAGTACCGGCAGAAGCTGGCTCTACTGCGATCGGCTGATAATTTTCAAATGGAATAATCTCGGCTCTATGCGGAAGATACTTTCTGGACGCCCGCAGTAGATTGGCAAATTCAATGATCTTAGCTTTGCCGTCTTCATTCAAATTTTCCATGACATGATTAAATGGATTTTCACCTAAAAACGCTTCGTATATATCTTCAATATCTAAAATCTGACAAACTGTCAGGATTGTATGTAAAGATGGTTCTCTTGTCTGATTCTCCCATTTGGAGACTGCTTTCGTAGTAACGTCAATTCCTTCCTGAGCAAGTAAGTCCACCAGATCTGCCTGGGAGTAGCCTTTCTTTTTTCTGTTTTCTACTAATACTTCTCCGAAAGCACGCATATGTTCGCCTCATTTCTTTTTGATTTTTCTATATGCATTATAACCCGAATAAAATCAAAAATCAAGAAAAATCTCCAAAAAGGAGATAATACGACCAAGATATCGCTTGACTATCTCCAATGCGGAGATATATACTAAGCTTACAGAAATTGATAAGACAATAAACCAAAAAGAGAGTAGGTAGTGGAGTTAATGAGAGAGCGGACAATTCTTCATAGCGACATGAATTCATTTTATGCAAGTGTGGAAATGCTGCATCACCCGGAATTTGCCGGAATGCCTCTTGCAGTTGGCGGTGATCAGGAAGCCAGACATGGAATTGTACTGACTGCAAATTATATTGCAAAGCGAAAAGGTGTAAAGACTGGAATGGCATTATGGCAGGCAAAACAGATTTGTCCGGAAATCATATTTGTACCACCACGGATGGATTTGTATTTACGATTTTCACAGATGGCAAGAGAAATCTATTCGGAGTATACGGACAAGATCGAGCCATATGGAATTGATGAAGCCTGGCCGGATGTATCAGACAGCAGAAATCTGAAAGGAAGCGGAATAACGATTGCAAGAGAAATCAGCCATCGGATTAAATATGAACTGGGTGTAACGGTAAGTATTGGGATTTCCTGGAATAAGATTTATGCGAAACTCGGTTCTGATTACAAAAAGCCAGATGCGATTACAGAGTTTAACCTGGAGAATTATAAAAGTATGATTTGGCAGCTTCCTGCATCGGATCTGCTTTATGTTGGAAGACAGACTCGGAAGAAACTTCAGAAGCTGGGGATCCGAACCATTGGCGAACTTGCAGAAAGTGATGAAGCAATGTTAGAAAGCCATTTTGGAAAGATGGGAATTGTGTTATGGTCATTTGCAAATGGCTGGGACGATGATCCAGTTTGCAAAGATGGGTATACAGCTCCGGTGAAGTCAATCGGCAATAGCACCACAACTCCAAGAGATTTGGAAGATGATCTGGATGTCTGGATCATTCAGATGGCGTTAGCAGAAAGCGTAGCTGCACGATTACGAAAACATGGATTTAAATGTAAAACGATAGAAATTACGGTCCGAGATAATGGCTTGTTTAGTTTTTCGAGGCAGAAACAATTACATCATCCGACAAATATAACAGATGAGATTGTGACAGCAGCATTTCAATTGTTTAAAGATCATTATAAATGGGAGCATCCAATTAGAAGCCTTGGTATTCGAGCAGTAGATCTTGTGTTGGATGATATTCCCGTCCAGTTGGAACTTTTTGGTAATCAAGAGAAACAGGAAAAATTGGAAAAGATGGATTGCACTGTAGATGAGATCAGACGACGGTTTGGTTATTTCAGTATACAG
>JAQXQS010000029.1 GCA_029101305.1 Clostridia bacterium
AAAAGAAAAAGCCCAGACAAAATATCTGAGCAAGTTCTCTGATAATCAGATTTACTGATATACCATCTTCGCAGATTAAGTATATCACGGATTGTAAGATACGACAATTCCCAATTATCTGTTCATCAGAGACTTGCCCGGGAGGACAGGAGGTGAAAGAGATAGAATTGAGAACGATAGAAAATAAGCAGACAGAATTGAAAAGATTAGTGCCGGAACTGAAGTTGATTAACATGGAAACTGTGGAAGTGGAACAGATTGAATGGCTGTTGTATCCGTTTATACCTTTTGGGAAAGTCACGATCATACAAGGGGATCCGGGAGAAGGAAAAACAACGATGGTTCTTCAGATCATTGCTAAACTGACCAGAGGAGAACCAATCTTGTTGAAGCAGCAATCCCAAAAAGAAGCGCAGAAAGATAGCAAAGAAAATCTGAAACAGAAAGTGCTATCGCAAGATAACCCTATACAGCCTGTCAATGTCATTTATCAGACGGCAGAGGATGGATTGGGGGATACGATAAAACCTCGTCTGCTTGCGGCTGGGGCAGATTGTTCCAGAGTGCAGGTCATCGATGATCGAGAACAGCCATTGACGATGTTAGATGTCCGGCTTGAGGAAGCAATCATGCAAACGAAAGCAAGAATGGTGGTGCTGGATCCTATACAGGGATTCCTAGGAACAGATGTGGATATGCATCGGGCCAATGAAATCCGTCCGTTGATGAAGCGGGTGGCAGTCCTTGCGGAGAAATATCATTGTGCGATCATTCTGATCGGGCATATGAATAAAAACAGCAATGGTAAATCTTCTTATCGTGGCCTTGGATCCATTGATTTTCAAGCTGCGGCAAGAAGTGTCCTGATTGTGGGCAGGCTGAAGGACGAACCGGAGACAAGGGTAATGTGTCATGTGAAAAGTTCCCTTGCACCGGAAGGAAAATCCGTCGCATTCCGATTAGACAAAGAAACAGGATTTCAGTGGATTGGAGAGTATGATATCAGTGCAGATGACCTTTTGAGTGGAGATGCAAGAGGACAAAAAAGTCGAATAGCGAAGGAATTTCTGTTGGATATTTTGGCTGATGGCGGTATGGCACAGAAAAAGATCGAGGAAGAAGCGAGCAAACAGGGAATCAAGAAGAAAACTCTGCGGAATGCAAAACAGGAACTGGAAATCGATTCGATCAAACGGGGAAACCAATGGTTTTGGATATTATCAGAATAAAGGAAGATGGCAAGGTGACCATTTCTTGAGAATAGGGCATCTTGCCACCTTGAAAGGAGAAGTGTATGGGAATAAAGAATGTACAGATTCCATTTACATTATTTCGTCAGCTTGTCTCGTATCATTTGCTGGATGATTACAGTTGTTCAGATGAGATATGTAAGGGACTTGAAGAAAAGATGGATCATTTGGTCAATAGACAATTGTATACGCAGTCGAAAACAGCAGCGACTGAAGAAGAGCGGGAAAAGGCCAGAAAGGAGTATCTGGATAAGAAAGGAATACAGGAGAACTTTCGTTGGTAGTGATTCTTCCTGTTTGAGTTATAACAGGAGCGTGGCACGCACCTGTAAATCACGGACAAAGAGAAGAATCAGATGATGCAGACGGAAGGAGATCGCTGAACGGAAACAGCCCCGCAGGGCGCAAGGGTACTTTTGATGGACGAAGGCTGTCAAAAGTGCTTTTGCGTTACTTTCGACGAAAGTAACAAAGCTTATGCGCCGTATCCGGCGCTGAATACTACCCCAAGAGGGAGAAAGGAGAGTTATTGAAGAGAACAATTAGTTTTATGACAGGTAAAGGTTCTGTTAACCACAACAGTAGAAAATTTCATGCAAAGAATACAGATCCGAAACGGAGTCACTGGAATGTAGAATACTGTAATCAGGATATCCGGGAAGTATACCATGAATTATTTGATGAGGCACTTGAACGATATAATTCCAAACAGGCCAGAAAAGACCGGAAGATTGAAGATTATTATGAGAAGATCCGTTCTGGAAAGCAGGAAAAGCCATTCCATGAGATTATCCTGCAGATCGGGGATAAAGACAATATGAGAGCGACAACAAAAGAGGGACAGATGGCAGCGAAGATACTAGACGAATATATGAAGAATTTTCAACGGAGAAATCCTACCTTAAGAGTGTTTTCTGCTCATCTTCATATGGATGAGGCCACACCGCACTTACATATAGATTTTGTGCCATATACAACAGGAAGTAAGCGTGGTCTGGATACAAGGGTATCTTTGAAACAGGCATTGTCAGCGCTTGGTTTCAAAGGCGGCACGAGAATGGAGACAGAATTAAATCAGTGGGTGGCGGCTGAAAAGCAGCAGCTTGCTTCAATTATGTTGGAGCATGGGATTGAATGGGAGCAGAAAGGAACCCATGAAAAACATTTGTCGTTGCTGGATTTTGAAAAGCAGGAACGTGCAAAGGAAGTGGCGGCACTTGAAGAGCAGAAAGCGGACTTAGAAGAGCATAATGCTACTATGCAAGAAGTCAATGAAAAATGGCTGGATCATTTGAAAAATATTGAGCAGGATATATCTTCGGCTCGGGAAAGCTGGAAAGAAGCCGATAAGAAGGCAGAACATGCAAAGAAGAATGTGGCACAATATGAGAAAAAGCTAACGGAGATTGCGCCTATGGTAAAAGATATGGAACGATTTGCAGAGAAATATTCTGCCGATCCAGAGGAGGTGCTGCCAGAGGCTGGGACGTTGGAAACGGGGAAAACCTACCGGGAAAAGAAAGCAAAGCCGCTGATCAAGAAGATTGTGGTGGTGTTGCGGTCAGTTTATCGGGCATACCTTGATCTTTCTAGAAAGTTTAGTGATATGCAGAAATCTTACGATAGAGCGTTGAGTAAGGTTAATTCTCTTACTGCCCGTGTAGAAGAACTTTGGAGTGAAAACAAAGTCCTAGGGGAAAAACTGGGAGATCTTAATAGAGTAGAACGGGCTTTGGGAAGAGATACGGTTGAAACGATTGTTCAGAGGGAGAAAAGTCTGGAAGAAGCACAGAGAAAACAAAATCGGGAGAGGAAAAGGAAGATAGACAGAGGGGGGAGATAAAGAAATATTTTACTTATACAAAGAGAACACTTGTTCTGAAATGGCAATTGAAAAAGAACACCAGATATAGTATAATCAAGCCACAGATATATACAAAGCAGGTGAAATAATGCTGGAAAAAGTTATAGAATTGACAAATGGTTATATTGATACAATGCCGAAAAAGGAGCGTAAAAAATATGGCCAGTTTTTTACGAGTATGGAAACAGCTCGATTTATGGCAAACCTATATGATATTACTCCTGATATGACCAAAATTAGCGTGCTGGATGCCGGGGCAGGTTCTGGCATTTTGGCATGTGCCTTTTTAGAGCGAGTAGAAAGGTTACCTTTCGTAGAAGAAATTGAAGTGACTTGTTATGAGAATGATGAAAATGTTTTGCGGCTATTAGAAGATAATCTTGGTTATTGTCAACAGAAATCTACAAAAAAAGTATCCTTTTCTATCGTAAAAGAAAATTATATTTTAAGTCAATATTTGGATTTTAATTATATGATTGGCGGAAATCCTAATCCCCAAAAATATGACGTGGTTATTGGAAATCCGCCTTACATGAAGATACCAAAGGGTGCACCAGAAGCTACAGCTATGCCAGAAGTTTGCTATGGAGCGCCAAACCTTTATTTTATATTTGCGTCAATGGGGCTTTTTAACCTGCGTGATGATGGGCAAATGGTATACATCATACCACGTTCATGGACTTCAGGTGCTTATTTTAGACGATTTAGAGAATATTTTCTGACGCAGGGGAAACTTGAGCATATTCATTTATTTGTTAGTCGGAATAAGGTATTTGACAAAGAAGATGTATTGCAGGAGACAATTATTATTAAAGTGCGGAAAACAGAAAAAGTTCCTCAAAGTGTTACGATTACATCTTCAAAATCCAATCATGATTTTGGTGATCTGACATCTCTGATTGTACCATATAATTTGGTAGTCTCAGGTAAAGATTATTATGTATATCTGGTGACAAATGAGGAAGAAGTTCAGGTGCTGAAACAACTTCATAAATTTGATAAAACATTGCCGGATATTGGATTAAAGATGAAAACTGGTTTAACGGTAGATTTTAGAAACAGAGATATTCTTCGAGATACGGAAGAAGAAGGTGCAATTCCTTTGTTTTACTCACAACATATAAAGAATGGGAAAGTGCAGTTCCCAATCCAAAAAGAGCATGAGTATGTAGTTACAGACCAGAAGGGGTTAATGCAGGAGAACAAGAATTATTTGTTTGTAAAGCGATTTACAGCAAAAGAGGAACCTCGGAGGTTACAGTGTGGTGTGTATTTGGCGAAGAACTATCCGCAATATTCGAAAATAAGTACACAGAACAAAATAAATTTTATTGATGGATTACTGCATGGAATGTCTGAGTGCTTGGTATATGGCTTATATGTCCTCTTTAATTCTACACTGTATGACGAATATTATCGTATATTGAATGGTTCTACACAGGTAAATTCAACAGAAATTAATGCTATGCCGGTACCTGATCTGGAATGCATACAGGAGATGGGAAAAAAGCTGATGAAGAGTAAGGATCTATCGGAAAATAATTGTAATTTAATTTTGGAGGGATACTGTGGATAAAATTGAAGAAACCAGAGAATTTCTGAACAATATAGGGATGCCCAAGGCGCAGCAAGCTGACATTTGCTGTTATGTAATATTGGCTATGGCTGGAATAAAGTCAGATATGCAGTGGAAGGAAGCGACCAACGATTGGATTCGGATACATGATATTATCCAGTTCGCGAATTCTTATTATGGAACTACATACGCTGAAAATAGTCGAGAAACGTTCAGAAAACAGGCATTACATCATTTTCGAACAGCGGCGTTGGTGGAAGATAATGGAAAAGCCACAAATAGTCCAAATTATCGATATAGACTGACAGAAGAAACGTTACAAATGCTAAGGGTTAGAGATACGATTGAGTGGCAGCCTTCTCTGAGAAGATTTTTGCATTATCACCAAAGCCTGATTGAAATGTATGCTTCTAAAAAGAAAATGAGTATGATGCCTGTAAAGATAAATGGGCAGAATTTCAGCTTTTCACCGGGAAAGCATAATGAACTACAGAAAGCAATTATTGAAGAATTTGCACCGAGATTTGCACCAAATTCAGAGTGTCTGTATGTCGGCGACACCATAGAAAAAGACCTGGTAAAAAATGTTGAGAAGCTGACGGAATTAGGATTTGAAATCACACTTCATGATAAGATGCCGGATGTGGTGCTGTATCGTGAAGATAAGGAGTGGCTGTATTTTGTGGAATCGGTGACCTCGGTAGGGCCAATGGATCCGAAACGTATTCTTGAAATCACAGAAATGACGAAAGATGTAACGGCAGGAAAGATTTTCGTAACAGCTTTTTTGGATTTTAAGACTTATAAAAGATTTTCTGAGAATCTGGCATGGGAGACCGAGGTATGGATTGCTGAAATGCCAGAGCACATGATACATTTGAATGGAGATAAATTTTTAGGACCGAGGTAAAATTATATCTAAATGAAAGGTGTGAATAGAATATGCAACCGATATATAATATTTGGAATTATAACTATATTCAACAGCAAGAACAGCGAAATCACCATTTAAAACAGGTTGCACAAACAATAGAGAGTGCACAAAAATTGCGTGATTTTTTGGAAAGTATAGATAAGGTTGAACCAGCATATCAACAACAGCTTGTATTAGAAATATGTGGGGTGTTGAACGAATACGCCAGAAAACATGGTATTTATTAGAAAAATGAGGGGAATTGATATACAGAAGTAAGTGAGAGAGGGGAAGTTTATATGGCGACAAAAAAACAATTTCTTCGAGAGTATATAAAAGCAATTAGAGATGGAAATGCAGCTGTATTTGCAGGGGCAGGTTTATCTAGACCTTCAGGATTTGTTGTATGGAAAGAACTTCTTCGCCCGTTGGCAGAAGATATAGGATTGAATATTGATGAAGAGTATGATCTCACAGCTGTTGCACAGTATGTGAGAAATAAATCGGGAAATCGTGCGGCAATTAATTCAACTATACTAGATGCCTACAGCAAAAATGTTGCAATGAATGAAAATGTTTCTATTCTTACAAAGTTACCTATTTATACATACTGGACCACTAATTATGATCATCTTATTGAGGAAGGGCTTCACAATGCCAATCGTAATTCAGATGTGAAGATCGATTATAAGCAATTATCAAATACAAAAAGGGATCGAGATGCTGTAGTATATAAAATGCATGGTGATGTAGAACATGCCGCAGATGCAGTGTTGACTAAAGATGATTATGCACAGTATGAAAGAAGCCATCCATTTTTTAGAAGTGTATTACAAGGTGATTTGATATCCAAAACATTTGTTTTTATAGGATTTAGTTTTGAAGATCCAAACCTTGATAGTATACTTGGACAAATACGATTATTGTTGGATGAGAATATTAGAAATCATTATTGTTTTATGAAAAAGGTAGTGCAAACGGATGATATGGATGATGAAAGTTTTGGATATCAAAAAGCAAGACAGGATTTAAGAGAGGAAGATTTAAAAAGATATGGTATTCAGACAATTTTCGTTGATGATTATTCGGAGATTACAGAAATATTAAGAGAATTAGAAAATGCAGTTTTGGCAAATAATGTTTTTATTTCTGGCAGTGTAGACTTTTTTGAGGGTGCTTGGGAAAAAGGTAAAGTTGAAGAACTAGCATATAAATTGGCAAATCAACTCGTAAAAGAAGGGTTTAGGGTAACATCTGGTTTTGGACTAGGAATAGGCTCATCAGTTATAAATGGTGCGTTAGACGAAATTTATAGTAGCAGATACAAACAAATATCTGAGCACCTGTGTTTGCGCCCGTTTCCACAAGGAATAGTGGATACCGAAGAGCGTAAATTAAAATGGAAGAAGTATAGAGAAGACATTATAGAAGAAAACGGAGTAGCCATCTTTATGCTGGGTAACAAGATGGTTGACGGTAAAAAGGCTATAGCAGATGGCTGTTTACAAGAATACGAAATGGCAAAGAAAAGTAAATGCATAATTATACCAATCGGGAGCACAGGGGATGCAGCTGAGATTATTTATAATGAAATGAAGAATGACAAGCAAAATTACCCATATCTTGAGAAATATTTTGATATTCTTGGGACAGAAATAGATATAGATAAGATTGTAGGCGCTGTGATAGAGATTGTAAAAGCTAAGAGGATAGTATAAAGTTATCTATGATATCGAAGAGGTGAATATTTTGGGAAAGAAAATTTTTGTATCTTATAAATATGCAGATGATCAGGTTGAAAATTTAACATTAGGAGAAAATTCGACAGTTAGAGACTATATTGATAAATTTGAGGAAAAGTTAGATTCATCCGACAATATTTATAAAGGGGAAAGTCAAGGGGAAGATCTGAGTGATCTTTCGGATGATACAATATGGGAGAAACTTAAAAATAGAATCTATGATAGTTCTGTAACAATAGTGTTTATTTCACCCGGTATGAGAGAAACCTGGAAAAAAGATAGAGATCAATGGATTCCATGGGAGGTGTCATATTCTTTAAAAGAAACTTCAAGAAAGAATAAGAATGGCGATTCTGTTACAAGCCATAGCAATGCAATGTTAGCTGTTGTTATTCCGGATGAAAATGGTTCATATAGCTATTACCTCGAAGCAAAAAATTGTTGTTCAGGTGGATGCACAATGCATCATACAAATAGATTGTTTGAAATTATAAAGAAGAATAAGTTTAATAGAATAAAAAATGCATCGAAACGAACATGTGATAACAATGATACGATTTGGAGCGGAACATGTAGTTATATTGAAGCTGTAAAATGGTCAAACTTTATAGTGAATTATCAGAAATATGTGAATTCCGCAGTTGAGCGGCAGGAACATATTGATGAGTATGATATCTGTAAAGAAGTATAATCCTCAAAGTTTACTAAAAAACTTTAACTTATTAAAATTTAAGGGAGTAGTTGTGTGTCGGGAGTTACAAAGCATATTTATGAACATGAGATAAGAGATATTATTATGATGTGGAATACACAATTGAAATCCATTCAGAATATATTGCCTAAAAATTATGATAGTTTAGATGTTGTCGAGTTGCTGAAACAATATTATCCACATGAATGGTTTTCGGTTGAAGTTAAATATTGGTATTATAATAAAAAGGATAAAAACCTCAAAAAACGTTTTGGACGAACAAGATATAACATGAAAGAACCGACGCAACTACTTTATTCTTCTAGGGGGTATAAGGAAATTATGGCTCCTAAAAGAAGAGATGAGTATTCTGACAAATATTTGGAAGAAGAAGTCAATGAGTTAAAGCAAAAATTGTGGAAGAAACGACAACCTAAGATTGAAAAGATTAATCAGAAAATAGAATATGCAAAATCTAAGACACAACAAATGACACCAGAATTTATAGATCAATTGATAGGGTTATATGAGAGAAAGAATACTAGCCAAAAAGATAAAATGTATATTCTATTAGAACTTCAAAAGTATTACAGTAAAAAAATAATACAATTTTTTTTCAAATTAAATGATACAGAACTTAATAAACAGCTCAGAGAGATTGCTTTTCGACACTTGCAAAGTTTTAATTACCAACCTAGAGCAAGACGTCAGAAGTATATGCAAGTGCACACAGAAAATAAAAGAAGAAAAGACTATTTGAAAAGAATTTATCCCGAAGAAAAATATGAAATTCCTAAAACACCATTAGAGTTGGAGTATAGAATTAATAACGGAAAAGAGCAAAAGATTAAATCTTATGACTTTTTTATTTCTCATAGCTACAAAGATGGGACAGCGGTTCAAAAGTTGATTCAATATGAAAATAAAAATAATAAAAATGTATTTTGTGATTGGATTAATGATTCGGATTATCTTAAAAGACATTTGCTTTGCGACGCAACACTAAAAGTGTTAGAAAAGAGAATGGAACAATCAGAATATCTTTTATTCGTCGATTCAGAGTATTCGCGAGCATCAATATGGTGTAAATATTAACTTAATTTTTTTAAAGATTTAGAAAAGCCAATGTATATTATAAGTGCGGAGAATATCGAAAAAGGAGATTTTGAAGTTAGGCTATTTACAGATGATTGGTATTGGGATGCTAATTATAAAGCATTAGCGTTATTAGAGGGAAAAAAGGTTGGGATGTAAATTATATTGTTGGATCTAATTTGGCTCTAAAAATATGAAATGGCACAAGAATAAGAATTTTTTAGAGAATATGGATAATAAATCCGTTAAATATTATAGAACGGCAGAGAGTTCAAGCTATCCGCCGAGGAGTTGGAATAATTAACAAATTCGTAGAATACTCGGGATTTGTGCTATCTTCGTCATGCGGACATAATGTTGAAATGTATGTATGGTAGTTACTTTTAGAGGAGCATTAGTTTTTTAATTAATGTAAAATTGTATGATGAAAGAAACACTTAAGATATTATCATTTCAAACTGCAATAGGTATGCAGAATGAAAGAGAAAAATACGATCACACAAAATGGATCTATGTTCCGGATTTTTATACGGACTATAGATATATTCTGGGAACGGTGGGGAATAATCCACTTATTGCTATTGGAATCAATCCATCGACTGCAGAACCGGAAAAGATGGATAACACAATGAAATCAGTCGAAAGGATAGCAATGGGGAACGGATTTGACTCATTTATTATGTTTAATGTCTATGCACAGCGAGCGACAGATCCAAATCAAATGAATAAAGAAATAAATCCGATGCTTCACAAAGAGAACATGCAAGCCTTTCAATGGATATTGGAAAACAGTGGTAAAAAGCCGATAATCTGGGCAGCCTGGGGAACAAATATAGAAAGAAGAAAATATTTAAAGGAATGTCTTAGAGAGATGATTAATATTTCTAATCGGTATAATGCTGTTTGGTGTAAGGTCGGAAAGTGTTCTGTAAAGGGACATCCTCATCATCCGTTATATTTGAAAAAAGATTCCAAGATAGAAGCGTTTGATGTCAAAACATATTTGACTTCGTTATGAGGGAAAGAGCTATGAAATCCTTAAATGAAAGAGTGTGTTCCAAAAGGGGATAATGATGGTAGGAGTGGTCGATTTTATAGGGATTCCACTCATATTCTACCAATAAGGGATTCGTTTTATTCTGAAAAAAAGTATCATTATATCATCAAATGAATGGAGGAATAGAAATGAATCAATTAGTTATAGGAAAATACATTTCCTTAAAGAGAAAACAGAAAAACATGACTCAGGAACAGTTGGCAGAAAAGCTAGGCGTTTCAAACAAAACTATTTCAAAATGGGAAACTGGAAAATGCATGCCTGATTATTCTATTATTAAGAATCTATGTGATGAGTTGGAAATTACAGTTGCAGAATTGTTTGATGGTGAAACTTCAGGAGAAAAAAGTGTTCGCGTTTATGATGAAGAACAGTTTTTAGATTTACTTAGAAGAACACAGGAATTAGAAAAACAAAAGAACACTTTGTACGGAGTTGTGTTAATTGTTATGGGCATAGCTATGCAAGCTCTTTCTTATGCAGTTGGCGGCTCTGATATGAAAGATTTTATTTCAGGAGTACTCTTAGGAATGTCAATTGCGGTGATGTTGATAGGTGTTTATGTGGTTGGAAAGTCCTTATCGGGAAAGTAATTTATAGCTTTTAGAGGACAATAATGTAAAATGATATTGAAGAAGACCAATCAATTACTATTAGTGACAATAAAATGACAATAAGATTCTATAGCATCAGAGATAATACATATAAAACAGTTCAATATCGAACTGATTTGTGACTAAATCATGGAATAAGTACTATAAATCAAGTAGAACTTTGCGAGTTCGAATAGGATTTTGCAAAAATAGACCCAGTGGTTATGCGGGTTCCAAGCAAATTCCGTTATTTTTTGGCAACGGATTGGCAACGTTCTTGCAATATCCGTTGAATAAAATTATATTTCTATAACATAAAAACCTTACTGATGAACTGTTTCCAAAATTGGAAAGAG
>JAQXQS010000030.1 GCA_029101305.1 Clostridia bacterium
CGGATACTCACGTTCCAGAATACGGTAAATCTTGCGAAGCTCTTCCATAAGGTTTTTCTTATTATGAAGTCTTCCTGCGGTATCGCAGATCAGAATATCTGCATTTCTGGCTTTGGCTGCTGCCACTGCATCATAGACAACGGACGCCGGGTCTGCCCCATCCTGACCGCCAATGATTTCCACACCGGCACGGTTCGCCCACTGGGTCAGCTGCTCCCCTGCTGCCGCACGGAATGTATCTGCTGCTCCAAGGATAACCTTTTTGCCCTGGTCCTTCAGTTTGCCTGCAAGCTTACCCACGGAAGTTGTCTTACCAACACCATTGACACCGATTACAAGAATTACGGATTTGCGGTTCTCAAACTCATATTCTGTGCTGTCCACTGTCATCTGATCCTTGATGGTATCGATCAGAAGCTCCTTGCACTCCTTAGGATCCTTGATATTACGGATCTTTACCTGCTCTTTCAGCTTCTCCAGAATAGATGTGGTGGCATTGATACCAATATCACCCATGATCAGGATTTCTTCCAGTTCCTCATAAAAATCATCATCTATTGAAGAATAGCCGGTAAAAAGAGAATCAAATCCTGCCACGATATTATCTCTGGTCTTTGTCAGTCCACTGACAAGTCTTTTAAAAAAGTCTTTCTTTTCCTCTGCCATTTCCTCTCCTCCTTACTGCGTAAGCTGATTCTCCACAAGGTCAACGGAAACCAGTGTAGAAACGCCTTTTTCCTGCATGGTAATACCATAAAGCCGGTCTGCAGCATTCATGGTACCACGTCTATGTGTAATTATAAGGAATTGGGTGTTCTTCGTCAACTTCTGGAGATAACCTGCGAAACGTCCTACGTTGGAATCATCCAGAGCCGCCTCGATCTCATCAAGAAGACAGAACGGAGATGGCTTCAGGTTCTGGATGGCAAACAACAGGGCAATGGCAGTCAGCGCTTTCTCACCACCGGAAAGCTGCATCATATTCTGAAGCTTTTTGCCTGGCGGCTGGGAAATGATACGGATTCCTGCCTCCAGGATATCCACGTCCTCTTCAAGCTCCAGCGTACCTTTACCGCCGCCGAACAGCTCCTTAAACGCCTTATCAAACTCCCGCTGGATATCCTGGAATTTTTCCGTAAACTGCTTACGCATTCCCTCATCCAGCTCCTGGATAATATTCTCAAGCTGTGCCTCTGCGGTCTTCAGATCCTCGTACTGCCCGGAAAGGAAAGCATGACGTTCTGAAATCTCCTTATATTCCTCAATCGCATTTACATTAACATTACCAAGCTTACGGATTTCATCCTTCACCTGGGCAATTTCTTTTTTCATTGCTTTCAGATCGTTCAGCTCTTCTTTTTTATATTGAAGGGCATTGTTCGGGGTGATCTCATATTCATTCCACATATAGGAAATCTGGGATTCCCTGTGCTCTTCCAGCTTCTCGATCTGGCTCTTTAAACGGTAACACTCTTTATCCAGAAGGGAAATCCGGCCGGAAAGCTCATCTCTCTTCTCAAAGAATGCCTTATGGCTGCTGTTTTTCTCATCCTTCACAGCCTGCCAGCTCTCCATCTGGGCTTTTGCCTTGGTCTCATCCTCTGCAAGGGCCGTGATCACAGCCTCCAGATTCTCTACAGACTGACGCTTCCTCTCATTCTCCTCGCCTCCAAGCTCCAGAGTCTGGTGAATATCTGTCTCCTCCTGATGAAGGGCTTCCATCTCATGATTCAGACGGTCAAGAGTCTCCTGTGCGAAGCTCTCCTTCTGCTGGGCGGTACTTGCTTCCAGACGAAGGGCCTCCAGTTTCCTGGAAACCTCCTGCTCATCTGCTTTCCAGTCTTCTAATTCCTTCTGCTTATTCTGGATAAATGTCTCCAGCTCTTTCTCATCCTGTTCAGAAGCCTTTAATTCTTCGGCAATCTTACTATGATCTGCCTTTGCTTCTTCCACCTGGCGGCGGATCTCCATCTGTTCCCTCTGGATTTCCCCATAGCCAGCCTGGATTTCCTTCGTCTTGGCTTCTACCTGGTTAATATTCATTTTCGCAGTATTCTGGGCAACATACTGCTGGCGCAGCTTCTCCTGCAGATCTGCGATGGTATCCCGCATAACGTTGCGCTTGCTCCGGTTATCATCGATTGCCTTCTGCATATCGTCCATGTCCTTGCGCAGCGCCTTCACACTGGATTCCAGCTCCTCGATCTCACGGCGGCGTCCCAGAAGATTACTGTTATTCTTAAAAGAACCACCTGACATAGAACCGCCCGGGCTGAAAGATTCTCCCTCTACGGTTACCATACGCAGGCTGTGTCTGTATTTGCGCGCGATGGCAATGGCATGATCAATGTGGTCTACCACCAGCACCCTTCCAAGAAGGTAAGTCGCCAGCCCGGAATATTCTGCACCTGTGGTTACCAGCTCACTGGCAAGTCCGATCACGCCTGGCTCCTTTAATGCCTCTCTCTGGGTAAAACCACTCTTCGTATTGATACTGTTAAGAGGAAGGAACGTGGCACGACCGAACCGGTTTTTCTTCAGGAATTCGATCATGTGCTTGGCTGTCTGCTCATTGTCTGTGACAATATTCTGGATACTGCCGCCAAGAGCGGTCTCAATGGCGATCTCATATTCCTTATTTACCTGGATCAGATCCGCTACAACACCGCGGATTCCCGGTACCCGGTCCTTCTGCTCCATCACACGGCGGATACTGTTCCCATAGCCGTCGTAACGCTCGGTAATATTCTTCAACGATTCCAGTCTGGAAGCTTCACGGTGATATGCACTCTGTCCAACTTCCATCTGGCTGTTCTGCTTTTTTAACTCATCTGTGATCTTATGTACTTCATTATCCAGGCGCTGGCACTCAGCATTCATATCCTGGATCAGCGCTGTGATTCCCTGGAATTTCTCCTTTGCCTTCTCCAGCTCGCTCTGCTGCTGTGCTTCCTCTGTTTTCAAATGAAGCTGTCTCTGGCTGATCCCGGCTTTACGGATATCGATCTGCTCCATCATGGTGTCAAAGCGCTGGGCTTTTCCTCTTGTGGTAGCACGGGTATTGAGAAGCTCAATGATCTCATTCTTACCATTCTCCACAGCCTGGGTGCATTCCTCAATCTGTGCCTGGATATTTGAAAGACGATCCTCTTCGTCTTTCTGCCGCTTCTTCGCTTCCAGAAGAGCTGCATGAAGCTGGGATTTCTCTGCTTCCTGGCTCTCCAGTGCTTCCTGGCGCTCTTTTAAGTCGGATTCTATGGTCTGTAAACGGCTCTTATAATGTTCTTCATTCTGGACTCCGGCAGAGATCTGCTCTCTTAACACCTTGATCTCACCGTCTAGCTGCTGTCTGCGGATTGCCTTATTCTGGGTCTCCTCACGAAGCTGGTCCATCTGGGAATTCAGCTGCTCCAGTTCTTCCTCCAGGCGGTCATATTCCACCTTGGTCTGCTCATAAGCCTTCTGATTCTCTTCCAGTTCCTCTGTGGCCTGGGTATTCTTGGCATCCAGCTCTTTTAATTCCCGGCTGGTCTCCTCATTCTCCAGAAGGAAGCTGTTCACATCCAGTTCCCTTAAGGTATCCCTTTTGGCAAGATAGATCCTGGCAGTCTCAGACTGACGCTCCAACGGGCCTAACTGTCTGGTAAGCTCACTTAAGATGTCGGTAACACGCACCAGATTGGCCTGCTCATCCTGCAGCTTCTTGATGGTGGTAGCCTTTCTACGTTTAAATTTCACGATTCCGGCTGCCTCGTCAAAAAGCTCACGGCGCTCCTCCGGCTTACCACTTAAGATCTTATCGATCTGACCCTGTCCGATGATAGAATAGCCCTCTTTACCAATACCTGTATCGTAGAACATCTCGTTAATATCCTTCAGACGGCATGCGCTTCCATTGATCAGATACTCACTCTCACCGGAGCGGTAAAGCCTTCTGGTTACAGTAACCTCATTAAAATCTACCGGCAGCTTATGGTCGCTGTTATCCAGGGTAATGGCAACAGATGCGAAGCTTAACGGCTTCCTGGTCTCTGTACCGGAAAAAATAACATCCTGCATATTTCCGCCTCTAAGCTGCTTGGCACTCTGCTCACCAAGAACCCAGCGCACCGCATCACCGACATTACTTTTTCCACTTCCATTTGGTCCTACGATTCCGGTAATTCCGTTATGAAATTCGAAATTGATTTTCTGCGCAAAGGACTTAAACCCGTGCACTTCAATATTTTTTAAATACATATATCCGAATCCTTGTCCAATTATTTCATCTTACGGATTGCCTGGTAAGCAGCTTCCTGCTCTGCTGCCTTCTTGGTATGTCCCACACCGGTACCCATTACCTGACCGCTGACAAGGACATCCACCGTAAAGCTCTTATTGTGATCCGGGCCTTCTTCCTTTATCAGACGGTACTCTACAAGGTGAGTGCCCTTCTCCTGTACGATTTCCTGCAGGATGGTCTTGCTATCATAAAAGAGCTGCTTATTCTCAAGATCGTTCAGGATAAATTTCAGAACGAACTCCTTTGCACTAGCAAAACCACCGTCCAGATAAATAGCTCCAAGCAAAGCTTCTGTTGCATCGGAAACGATAGAGTCGCGGTTTCTTCCGCCAGTCATGTCCTCACCTTTGCCAAGGAGCAGATACTGGGGCAGTCCAAAATCCCTTGCACAATAAGCAAGACTTGGCTCGCAGACCAGGCTGGCTCTCTTCTTCGTCAGCTCTCCCTCCGGAATCTGCGTGTATTTCTTGTAAAGGAAATCACTGCTGATCAGCTCTAACACTGCATCTCCCAGAAATTCCAGACGCTCATTACAGCCTGCCTTGCCAAGCTTCTTCTCATTGGCATAGGAGCTGTGTGTCAGTGCAAGGATCAGAAGATTCTTATTCTTGAACTCATAACCGATCCGTTTTTCCAATGCTTTTAACTTTTTTTCCATAATAAATAAACTTCCTTCCCTCTGACAGACAAACATCTCTCCGGCAGTTCTTTGCCGGGAAAATTTCTGTCTGCCAGTACTTCTTTTGTTACTGTTTCCGGCTCTTTCTCTTACTAAACGGACATGTCTGCTTACGCAGACATCACCATAAATGAAAGCCATTTACGTAACCTTTTTTAAGCTTTTTCTGTGTGCATCTCTTCAGATGTATGGGTCTCTTCCACCATATGTGCAGCAATCTTCTCATTGATCTTCTGCTGTCTGAACTGGACACACTGGAAAATAGCGTGACGGATCTCCACAGCCTTGGCGCTGCCGTGTGTCTTCACAACCAATCCCTTAAGTCCCAGAAGAGGTGCTCCGCCATATTCACTTGCATCAAATGCTTTCATGGTCTCTTTGATCGCCGGCTTCACAAGAAGGGCGCCTACCTTGCTTCTTGTGTTCTTCATAAGTCCTGCCTTGATCATCTTCATAAAGGTACTTCCAAGTCCTTCGTAAAGCTTCAGGATCACATTTCCAACAAATGCCTCGCAGACGATCACATCTGCATAACCTGCCGGAATGTCCCTTGCCTCAATGCTTCCGATGAAATTGATCCCCGGACACTCTTTCAGAAGTGGAAATGTCTCCTTCACCAGTGCATTTCCCTTCTCTTCCTCTGCACCATTATTCACGATCGCCACACGTGGATTCTTGATTCCAACTACATCTTCCATATAAATGGAGCCCATCTTCGCAAACTGTACCAGATGATCCGGTCTGGCATCTACATTGGCGCCACAGTCGATCAGAAGGGAAACACCTTTCTCTGTAGGAATCAACGGTGCAAGCGGAGGACGCTGTACCCCTTTACTTCTTCCAACGATCACCTGGCCGCCTACCAAAATGGCGCCTGAGCTTCCGGAGGAAACAAATGCCTCTGCTTCCTGCTTCTTCACAAGATTCAGGCCTACCACAATGGAAGAATCCTTCTTCTTACGGATGGCTACTACTGGAGGCTCTGCTGTCTCGATCACCTCTGTAGCATTCACTATCTGGATTCTTTCTTTGGGGTAATTCTGAAATTTACCAAGCTCATTCTCGATCACATCCTGCTTACCGGTAAGGATCACAACAATATCCTCACGCTCGGTAACAGCCTCCACAGCTGCTTTCACAGGCTCTGCCGGGGCGTTATCCCCGCCCATGGCATCTACTACTACTCTGACTGTCTCTGCCATATTTTTCTCCTTTTAAAGCACGCCTGGTCTCATATAAAATTACTTATGAACATCCGGCGGTGCGCTTTAGCACTGCAATTCAATAATGTAAAAATCCGATTATACTCGAATAAGTCTATTCTACTTTATCTGCCCCTGCTAAGTCAATAGGCAATCCTGGAAAGGTCGCGTGTTGCTATGAACAGGGTTAAACCGTAACTCTCTTGACGCTTCCGGCAAACTCCGCTATACTCTCACTGGGAGCAGATAGGTGCCGGTGTGCCTCCTGGTCTTCAAAACCAGTGTGGGGCGCTAATCCCGTCCCGGATGGGTTCGATTCCCATATGTTCCCGCCAGAAAACAGCACATTTTTTAAATAACACCTTCTTCATCAGATCATCAGGACTCACCTGGGAAGCTGTCCTTTTGTGATCTTTCTCACCCCATTTTCCATCACGGTGATCCGCTCTTTATCAAATCCTTCCAGCAGTGTGATCGCACATTTCCGGGAAATTCCCAGACGATCACGGAATTCGCCAGTCAGGATCACTCCTTTTTCCTTATATAATAATTGCACCATATCCAGCGCCTTTTGCCTGTTTTCCCAATGCATATAATGTTTTTCATCAAACCGTACAAGAATACCACTCCGTACCATGGCAAAAAACACCTGGGAAAAGTCTTTTTCCCGGGAAAAGGCAGCTTTCACATCAGCAGTACCAGGCGGCGCAAAACCGGATTTCAGATAGAGTTCCTGTAAGTGCGTAAATACAGGGTGCCCGGCAATATTTTCTGATTTTGTTGTCTGTATCTGCCTATCAGTGCCGCTTCCTGTCATGCACTGCTGCGTCTGTCTGGCATTGTTGCTCTCTGGCTTTCCTTGCTGTATCTGTCTGGCAATATCGCCCCCCGCTTTTTTCTGCTTTCTCCGTCGCTTTACTGCGTTTGGATTCAGAATGATGCCTCCACCTATGGTTTCTACAGGTGAATAAAATCTTATCACAAAATGATCGCCAGCCTTCATGGCTGCCGCCTGCTCCATCCGAAGCTGAACCACCGCTTCTTCCCCAGGTTTTAGCACTTCCCGGTCAAACAAAATCACTTTGCACACCAGTTCCGCTGCCCCATGATAAAAATGAACCCGGCTGCCGCTTTTTAAAGCGCGATGTGCCGTCTGTAGCAAGTGCAGCCGCACATCAGCCATCATGGTGCTCTCCATGCTTCCAGCTGCTGCCAGGATTTCTCCCCGGGAAATGTCTTCCTTCCCGATTCCAGGCAGGTTTACTGCCACACGCTGTCCTGGAAATGCCTGAATGATTTCCTGTCCATGAACCTGAATGCTACGGATTTTAACTTTCTCACCACGGGGATACAGCATAATATCCGAATCATTTTCCAGACATCCATCTAATAAAGTCCCAGTTACAATTGTCCCAAACCCTTTTAAGGAAAATACACGATCGATAGGCAGCCGGAATCCTAGATGGTTCAAATAGGTTTCCGACTGATTCCTGCCAGGTTCCGGCCGATTCATACTGGTTTCCATCTGGCTCATACTACCTTCAGCCATCTCACACAGCTTCCAAAGCACATTCCGAAGCTCTTCCACACCCTGTCTATCCACCGCACTGGTCACCACTACATCCGCATTTTCCAGAAAGGTCCCCCGCACAAGCTCCCGGATTTCTCTCTCCAGCCCGTCTTTCCACTCCAGGTCACCTTTTGTAACCACTACTACACCTTTTCTGATACCAAGAAGGGAAAGAACCTCCAGATGCTCCCTGGTCTGGGGCATGACACCCTCGTCAGCAGCGATCACCAGCATGGCAATATCAATTCCGCCCGCACCTGCCAGCATATTCTTTATGAACTTTTCATGCCCCGGCACATCGATGATTCCCGCTTCCGTCCCATCTGGAAGCTTTAGAAACGCGAAACCATTCTCAATGGTGATTCCACGTTTTTTCTCTTCTGCAAGACGATCCGTGTCTGTACCTGTCAGTGCCTTTACCAGGCAGGTTTTACCATGGTCAATGTGCCCGGCGGTGCCTATAATGCTATACTTTTTTATTTCCATATCTTTCTGTTTCACCATTCTTGTATGAAATTCGTGTTATCTCAAAAAATCCTATATGACAAACATGCTCTGGTTATAGAAACAACGCGGAGAAGAAAATTCTCCGCGTTGCCTTTTTTGTTTATAACTATTTTAGCATATGTCTGATTGTTCTTTGTATTTTTATCCTTTTTAATAACAATCTGATTTTTTCTGTAAAAGAACTACTCCACCGTAACCGATTTCGCCAGGTTCCTCGGCTTATCCACATCCAGTCCCTTGGCAACACTGACATAATATCCCATCAGCTGCAGCGGTACGATCGCAAGGCTGGTGGTAAAGTATTTCTCTGTCTTCGGAACATATACAGAGAAATCAGCAGTATCCTCAATGCTGTAATTGCCATAGCTGGTCAGCCCCATCAGGTAGGCTCCACGGCTCTTGACCTCGACCATATTGCTGAGGGTTTTCTCAAACAGATCCTTCTGGGTCATCACACCGATCACCAGAGTACCATCCTCCACAAGGCTGATGGTTCCGTGCTTCAGCTCACCGGCAGCATATGCCTCTGAATGAATATAACTGATCTCCTTCATCTTCAGGCTGCCCTCCATGCTGATGGCATAATCGATTCCACGTCCGATGAAGAAAATATCATGGGCATTGGCGTATTTGCTGGCGAACCACTGGATACGCTCCTTGTCATCCAGCACACGGCTGATCTTATCCGGAAGGGTCTCCATCTCGGCAAGAAGACTCTCTACACGGCTCTCCTCTAATCTGCCCTGTACCAATGCACTCTGGATTGCCAGCAGATACATAGCGATCAGCTGGGTACTATAAGCCTTGGTGGTGGCAACGGAAATCTCAGGGCCTGCATAAGTATATAATGTATAATCGCTCTCTCTTGCAATGCTGGAGCCAACCACATTGACCACGCTAAGTACCGGCACATTTCTCTCCTTGGCAAGACGAAGGGCAGCCAGACTGTCCGCAGTCTCACCAGACTGGGAAATGATCACCACCATGGAATCCTCCACAAGGATCGGGTCACGGTAACGGAACTCAGAAGCCACATCCACCTCAACCGGGATCTTTGCCATGGATTCAATGACATACTTGCCAACCATACCTACATGATAAGCAGAACCGCAGGCAATAATATAAATTCTCTTAAGGGAAGCCAGCTTCTCATCCGTAAGGCCGGTCTCTGAAAAATCAATATGGCCATCCTTCACATAAGCACCGATGGTATCCTGGACTGCTTTCGGCTGTTCATGGATCTCTTTCAGCATGAAATGCTCGTATCCACCCTTCTCAGCAGCTGCCGCATCCCACTGGATCTCCACAACCTCTTTCTGGATTTCCTCACGGTCAATGTTGTAGAAATGGATCTCATCACGGGAAAGCTCTGCGATCTCAAGGTTTCCAATATAATAAACCTTTCTGGTCTGATCCAGGATTGCCGGAACATCAGAAGCGATCAGGCTTCCATTCTCCTTCTTGCCAATGATCAGCGGGCTGTCCTTACGGGCTGCAAATAATTTGCCCGGATAATCCTTAAAGATAACGCCAAAGGCATAAGAACCGCGAATACGGAGCATAGCCCTGGAAATCGCCTCCAGAGGTGTCCCTGTCTTCTTATAATAGTAATCCACCAGCTTTACCGCAACCTCTGTATCTGTCTGGGAATAAAAATTATACCCGGAACGAAGCAGCTTCGTCTTCAGCTCCTGATAGTTCTCAATAATTCCATTATGGACAAGGACAACTGATTTGTCATCTGTACAATGGGGATGCGCATTCGTCTCAGAAGGCTCTCCGTGGGTCGCCCAGCGTGTATGGCCGATACCACAGGTACCCGGTACCGCTGAACCGCCATCTGTCTTCTCGATCAGGGTTTTCAGACGTCCCTTTGCCTTTACAATGGCAATCTTGTCTGTCTCCTCGTTACGGACTGCGATACCTGCTGAATCATAGCCCCGGTACTCCAGCTTGGAAAGACCTGTCAGCAAAATCGGTGCTGCCTGCTCATCTCCTACATAACCAACAATTCCACACATAAAATCTCCTCCTAAGTCTCAGTGATTCTCCTCGTTCTTCTCCTGGCCTGCAGTCTTCTGCCATGACTCAACCCCTTCTGTATTCTCCTTCTGGAAAAGGATCTTGAAGGTAAGCATGAGAAGCTTGATATCCAGTCTCAGGGAATAGGTCTCAATATAAGTGAGATCCAGTTTCAGCTTGTCATAAGGTGTCGTGTTATATTTACCATAAACCTGGGCATAACCGGTAAGTCCGGCCTTCACCTTCAGGCGGTAATCAAATTCCGGAATGCGCTCACTGTAAATCGCCGCGATCTCCGGTCTCTCCGGTCTGGGACCCACAAGAGACATATCACCCTTCAGAATATTAAAAATCTGTGGCAGCTCATCAAAATGGATCTGGCGGATGATTCTGCCAACCGGTGTGATCCTGTCGTCCTCTTTCTTCGCCAGCTGCGCCCCTTTTACTTCGGAATCCATCTTCATGCTCCGGAATTTCAAGATCATGAAGACTCTCTTATCCCGGGTAAGACGGGGCTGCTTGTAAAAAACAGGGCCTCCATCATAAAGCTTGATTGCCAGCGCGATCACCAGCATAAACGGGGATGCAATAAGTAGTCCCAGAAGGGAAAACACAATATCCACCACTCTCTTAAAAAACAGCTGCTCAGCTGTCAGCCGCAGATTACGGGAAAGAAGAAGTGTGGTATCAAACAGATGGATATCATCTGCATTTCTCAGCATAATATCTGAAAGCTTCGGAATGGAATAACACCGGATATCCTTCTCGAAGCAATATTTCAGCAGTACATTACGCTCATGGGACGGAATATCCCCGATCACCACTGCCCGGTAACCGTCAATCCGCTTCTTGATCTCATCCAGTCCAAGGGAAAGAGGTACCATCTCTTTGATCGCATACTTATCTTCCCTTGTCTCAAATTTATTCCGAAGGTCACCAGGATCACGTCCTCCATAGACCATCAGCATCTGTCTGGGCGGATACAGCCTGGTATACACAAAACGCATACCGACCACCCATAATACCACAATGATCAGGTCAATCCCGGTCATAGCCAGCATAGGGGAAAGATGCTCACCAAGGCGCCAGCGTCCGATCAGACATAACTGCAGATACGTGATAAAATTCACGCAGCAGACCGATAATATCTGGGAATAGATCACCTCAAATACCCGCAGATAGCCTACCTTAAAACCTCCATAAATCTTATAAAAGAAATAGACCATCAGCACATACAGGCCAATAATTACCTGATTACCTCTGGCAAAACGTCTGCCGATCACGTCCCTGTGGGCATAAAATTTATACCAGATATAGGCGAAAAGCAAGGTCTCAATGGTAACGATCACTGCTGACGCCAAAAACATAATCAGTCTCTTATATCGTTCGCGATTTTCCATTTTTTCCTCCAGTAAAATTACTCTGAAATCTATACGTTGTATAAGTATAGCACAAAAATCCCCAGAGGAAAATGATTTTTTTCGTCACCTGAATTTGACAAAATTTGACATGACCGGGTTGCCAATTCAGATAAAGCGTGATAAAATCAGTACATATTTTATGAGAATTGCTATGCCACAGATTCTGATCTTTTGATCCTGGCAGCATTTACATATTAACAAATTCTATTTAATCGACAGTAAATTCTTTGTAAATTCCATCTGGCATTCAGTCGGGATTTATGATCTATAGAAAGGAAATCATGCGTCATTACAGAACTTCCAGACATAACAATACAACCAGGCATGACCATAATAATAAGAAGAAATTCAAATATCTTACAGTCGGACTAGCTGTAGGCGTTCTTGGCATTGGACTGACAGCCGGTGTTCTTACTTCCGCCGGCAATCACACCGTCACACAGGGCACTTCTTCCACCCAGGAGGATCCCGATGCCATTACATACAAGGGTGTCACCTATGTACCGAAGGGAAATCTTGAAACCTACCTTTTCGCAGGAATCGATTCTCCGGACAAGGTAACGGACATCAAAGAATACGACGGTACCGGCCAGTGTGACGTACTTATCGTACTGGTCCGTGACAGAAGCACAGATACCTGTAAGCTTCTCACCATCGACCGCAATACCATGACACCGATCCGCAGCCTTGAAGATGACGGCACCTACATTGATACTGATATCGCCCAGATTTCCCTGGCACATGCCATGAGCCTGGATCACCAGACCAGGGCTGATAATACAGTAGATGCTGTTTCCACCCTTCTTGGCGGTCATAAGATAGACGGCTATGCTATGGTAAATATGGGAGCCATCACTATTGTTAATGACATGGTAGGTGGTGTGACAGTCACTGTAGAGGATGATTTTCCAGACAGCGATACTTTGATCAAGGGACAGACCGTTACCCTGCATGGTGAGGACGCCGAGCGTTTCATCCGCGAGCGTAAGACCGTTGGTGACGGGCTGAATGATAACCGTATGAACCGCCAGGCCCAGTATGAACAGGCTTTCAAGCCTGTCTTCCAGGCGAAATGCAGCGAAGACAAGACTTTCCCCCTGGATCTGTACCACGCCATGGAGGATTACATGACCACCAACATCAGTGCCAAGAAATTTTCCCGTCTTGCTCTCCTGCTTTCCGATGAGACAGACGAAGAGAAGCTTACCATCGACGGAACCGACGGCTTTGACGAAGACGGCTGGCAGACCTTCACGCCTGATGAAGACAGTCTCCAGGAAGTGATCCTTTCGCTTTTTTATAAAGAGAAGAAGTAAATTATTTACCGATTTATAGAAAAATATCATTTTTTATATATCATTTCGTTTTTTATAGGTAAATAAAATTTTCCTGTTAGAAAATATATTAAATTAAGGATACCTAAAATGAACGAAGAACTCACAAACGACGAGGTAGAAATTGACCTTGTGGATCTGGCCTATGCCCTTCTGGACAAATGGCGCTATCTTCTGGTCTGCCTGCTTGCAGGTGCCGTACTCTTCGGTGCATATTCCTATTTTTTGATCGCACCTACTTATGAGTCTACCTCCAAGCTTTATGTTGTATCAGCTTCAGATGATTCTGTTGTCAATTTAAGTGACCTGAACCTTGGTACTTCCCTGACTGCAGACTATGAACAGCTGATGCTCAGCTATCCGGTACTGAACCGTGTCATTGACCGGTTAGGTCTGGACACCACTTCAGAGGAACTGGGCAAGTCCTTTTCCCTGAATAACCCAAGCGATACCCGTATTCTGGAGATCACAGCCACTTCTACTGACCCACAGATGGCCCAGCAGCTGGCTGAGACTATGGCGGAAGAAGCCATTGACTATCTCCCGGAGACCATGAGTACTCTTGCCCCGAACCTGGCACAGCATGCCAAGCTTCCGGAGAATAAGGTTGCCCCAAGCTATACCAAATTCACTCTGATCGGTGCGTTGCTTGGCTTCCTTCTCTGCGCAGCATTCTTTACCGTGAAATATCTGATGGATGACACCATTCATACAGCAGATGACATGGAGAAATATTTTGGCCTGGTGCCTCTTACCACAATTCCTGACAGTGATCAGGTGGTAGACATGGATGAAGAGCAGCACCGCAGACGAGGCAGAAAGAGAGGCCGTAAGAAATGAACCAGCTGAATGTACAGCTTCCGGAGCTTCCTTATGCAGTTTCCGAAGCTATGAACCGACTTCGTATCAATATTAAATTCTGTGGTAAAAATACCCGCAAGATCCTTCTTACCAGCTGTCAGCCCAACGAGGGTAAAAGTACCATTTCCTCTTACCTTTGGAAAATGCTGGCCGAAGCAGGTTTTCCCACAATACTGGTAGATGTGGATCTTCGTAAATCCGTTATGAAAACCCGTTTCCAGATGGATTATGACGATGATACCACATTAGGTCTGAATCACTACCTTTCCGGTATGGCAGAATACGATGATGTGGTGTACAGCACCAATATCCCTAACGGATACATGGTTCCATGTACACAGCTTCTGGAGAATCCTTCCGCTCTTCTGGAAGATATCCGCTTCAAAGAGCTGCTGGATACTCTTTCCCAGAACTATCGTTTCGTTATTATAGATTCCCCGCCACTTGGCAGTGTTTCCGATGGAGCTCTTATCGCTTCCCTGTGTGATGGCGCTGTTCTGGTGGTACGTGCCGGCACTACTCCCCGAAGTCTGATCAAGCAGTCTCTTTACGAGATCCAGCAGTCCGGCTGTAAGCTTCTGGGGACCGTATTAAACCGCGCAGATGTAAAGGGCCGCGGATACGGTTATGGATATGGAAAGTATGGATATGGTTACGGCTATGGCTACGGTTATGGTTATGAACCTAAGAAGAAAGAATCCGATGCGGAAAATCAAGTGGAAGCAGACTCTTCTACCGGAAGCAATGCTTCCTCTTCCAGAAAAAGAAAGCATCACTAGTCATCCTATTCCATGTAATTCTTGTGGATAAACTGGTCTGCGTGGGGAGGCCGTTTATTAAATACATGTAACTGTTCATCGCAGTTACAAATACATTAAATTAAGAAATAGAGGGTGTTACCAATGAAATCATTCAAAAAAATTGCGGTAACTGTACTTGCTACCGTAATGATGCTCCTTATGAGCGTAACTGTTTTTGCAGCAGATTCACCTGTAAAAACATCCTTTAACGCATCTCTTGCTAAGAAGACTGTAACTTACAATGCTAAGAAACAGGCTCCTAAGGTTGTTGTTAAAGATGCCAATGGCAAAACAATCAACAAAAAATACTACAAAGTTACTTACAGTAAACAGGGCTTCAAGGATGCCGGCAAATACAAAGTTACCATCACTGGTAAAGGAAAATATGCCGGATACAAAGAGACAATCACTTATACAATCAAATCCAAAGCTCAGAAAGTAACTCTTAAGAAAGATTCCTTCTCCACAACCAAGAAGGCTGTTAAGAAGAAAGCTAAATCAATCGGTACTATCAAAGCTACAACAAGAAAAGGTGCTAAGGTTACTTATACTACAAACAACTCCAAGATCAAAGTCAGCAAGAATGGCAAGATCACAGTTGCTAAGGGAACCAAGAAAGGTACCTATCAGATCAAAGTTACTGTCAGAACTAAGAACTACAAGACAGTTAACAAATTCGTCAAGATTACTGTTAAATAATTTTGATGTATAATGAAACAGCTCCCTGACCACGCAGGAAGCTGTTTTTCTATTTCTCTCACTATAAGAGATTCATATTTCTCACTAATGGATATTCGTATTTCCCACTAGCATATATTCGGATTTCTCACTGGCGTATATTCGTATTTCCCACTAGCGCATATTCGTATTTCCCACTGGCGTATATTCGTATTTCCCACTAGTGCACATTCATATCAGGTGTTGCCTGTGGAACCTGCATTTTGGGCAGGCTTACCGTATACTTGCTTCCGCCAGACGACGAACTTCCCCCGGAAGAAAAGCCTCCTGAACTGGAGCTTCCAGAAGAATGGGAGCTATGGCTTCCTGAAGAGTGGGAACCATGACTGCTGTGACTTCCGGAAGAATGGGACGCATGACTACTGTGAGAGCCTGAAGTATGGGAGCTATGGGAGCTATGGCTGCTGTGAGATCTATGGGAAGAGTGGGAACTATGGGATCTATGGGCAGCATAGATATTGCCATCCGCAAGCATAACTCCCAGAATTACCATCATGGAACCAATCATGGCAACCTTGGATCTGGAAATATTCCCTTCCTCTTCCTTCATAAAATCCTCAATTCCTTTTTTGATCTGCGGAAATAAATTGTCTTTATCCATTACTTCACCTTCTTTCTGCTATATACCTTTTTTAATTTTCCTTTTTTCCTATCGCTGCCCGCATGCTCTGGTTCAATAACTCATTCTGGAATTTGCCCACATCCTTGTAATCTGCGGTCTGACTCTTCCCGGAAAAAGATATGATGTAATTTTCATCCTTCCGGTCAAGGCCAATATAGTATCTGTCCGTAAACAAATAAGCAGCCCGGTAAATTGCTGTCAACGGATATAATTCACAATTTACACTAAATGTAATCGTTCCACCCTCGTCCATTTCATATTTGAGCATATGTTTCAAAACCTCGGTTCTTTATTATTCAGCTATTTACTATTAATAATACGAAAACAAACGACAAAAATCATACTTTTTCTTTATAAAATCACGTTTTTTCTCTATTTTTCATATCGTCCTGGCCGGCTATTGCATATAAACGCCTTTCTGGTGTTTATTACTTTGTTTGTATATGTTAAAAGGCCAGTCTTAGTTTCGTTCAACCCAACCGATTTCCTTCTCTAGCGTTATTGGCTCAGAAGTCTGATTTTTTGATATTCAATACAATTTGATAAGAAACGAGCAAATTACGCAATCCATCCAAATAACTCTAATGTAAAGAAGTTAATAAATAAATCTTAAACTTCAATTAATTTACATCTTTGTATTAAAGTATATCTTAAAAAAATTCTTCTTTTTTTCTATTGACATTTTTTTATAATTATTAAAGCCCTTTTTCAATTCATTTTTTCTATGTTTTCCTATTTTTACAGAGGAAAAACCTTTTTCAATGCATTTTTCCATCATACTATAAAGATCACCATATTTTTTATAAAGTAATATATAAAATGGAAAACTTTGAGGAACAACACGTACTTGATAATCCATAATCACGGTAAGAAGACCTATATGTGGGTCTACCGAAACCGGCCTCTGCGCAGCACACATCCTGTTGTTCTCTTTGACTGGCAGCCGTCCCGTCATTCGGAATATCCCCGTGAATTTCCGAAAACTTTTTCCTGGACTGTAGTCACAGACGGATACCAGGTCTATCACAAGCTTGCAAAAGAACACCGCGATCTTAAAGTTGCCGGCTGTTGGGTTCATGCCAGAAGACCTTTTGCTGAATTTATAAAGTCTGTCGGCCAGGACACCGCCAAAGGCTCGATCGCCCAGGAGGCATACAGCATGATCACGGAGATCATGCACATCGGCAATACCTTTGATGATCTTCCTGTATCAGACCGAAAAAAACAGCGTCAGCTTGTTCTTTCAGAAAAAGTGGATGCTTATTTCGCATGGGCAAAGCAGAAATACTCCCAGGTGACCCATAATAGCACCATCGGCAAAGCTCTTGCTTACAGCATAAATCAGGAAGATTACCTTCGTGTCTTTTTATCTGATGGTCATATCCCAATGGATAACAACTATGCCGAACAGGCGATCCGGCCTTTTACTATTGGCCGCAAAAACTTTGTACTGATCGAATCTTCTAACGGGGCAAAAGCAAGTGAGATCAAGTATAGCCTGGTAGAAACTGCAAAAGCAAACATGATAAATACTTTCGAGTATTTCAACCTGCTGCTCACCGAGATTCCACAGCACATGGAGGATAAAGACCTCAGTTTTATTGATGATCTTCTTCCATGATTGCCCAGAGTATAGAAAGAATGTCCAAGTAAATACAGAAAATCTTGATTTTTAATGCATTTATCATTTTCATAAAATCCGCTCAATCCCCGCTGAAAATGCGGGGATTTTTGCTGGTCAGTACTCATGTTTGAGGATTTACGGATAGTCCACTGCCAACAACAGTAATTAAAGGACTCTGGAATAGCACTCCCGAAGAATCTGTATATTATCCATAGCGGTTCCCCCATGTTTTTGCCTATATACCTTTTTCAGCTTCGTTTAATCCAGCAGCTTTCCTTCTCTATACGACCATTCCAAATAATCCGGATTCTGGTAATACAAATCCGAGTTAAAATTTGATATTTCATCACTTATAAAAGAGTTGAATATATTAATCAATTCCTGCACTTCATTTCCAGGCTTTGCACAATCTTCTATCATGATGCTGTAAAGTTTCCCAATATCCAGAAAACTTGGCACTGAATATTTGCAGGCTGATATTGTGTCGAAATTCCCATTTTCTATCTTATAATAGGAAATAACCTCATCTCCAACCTGCTCAAAGCTAAGACAATGATCTACTTCCGCATCATGCAAAAGCTTCTCCACACCTTTTCTGCCAATCGCGCTCACAATATCCCCACGATGATTCAAAGTTTCTCTTGCAATATATTCGATCAATGCGCATACATAAAAGTAATCGTTTCGTTCCTTCTCAGTCATAAATTACCTCACTTTTTACAAATTTCAAACAATTAAGGGCAGATAACGTATGGAAACTAATCAGATGAGTCGGATACTTGAATTCTGCCAAAGCCCAAAACTGTTTTCTGTTAATTCTTTCAGCCAGGAAATCGTTTACATAGTTCCAAACCGTATCATTCGCCATAGGACCTTCTACAATATCATAATTGTGAGTTGCACCACTTCTGCATTTCTATTTAGCTTTGCCATCTAAATAGCCCCTGTCATTTTATATGTTTTGTTCCAATTCAAGCTCAACATATGTGTCAGAAAATATACGGAATATTAGATTTCCTTAAAACAATTCCAGACACTGAAAAATAGTTTTCTTCAAAAAACTTCTTTTCAGCCTCTGAAAGACTGCTATTATTCAAAATCGCACCAACAGTTTTTTGAACCATATTGTGTATCTCATTTTTATTAAAGACAAAGCTTGAAGATTCTCTCTGATTTTTAATTTTGGTTTTCAGCTGAGTGATCTCGTTCGGAAAAGCTACATTAGTCTGCTTCCAAATTTCTGGAACATTACTCATATATTGCTCTACTCTTTTCCAATAATCTCCCTCACACATAATATGACAAGCAATATCTGCATTATCTAAAAAATGCCGTAAACTCTTAAAAACCGCATCCTGATTAAATCCAGGTCCAAGTGTTACTTCCGTAACAGGCCAGCCAGATTCACATTCAATATCCAGGTAGGGCTTTAAAACATATTTTTCATTTCTATAATCTATTCTGGGAGCAATTCGCAAATCTTTCAGATTGAACACAATACGATGCTCGTTCTCTTGATAAAAATCATATCTTTTTATATATGTACCGAACATCTTCCATTGATCTTCAAAGCATTCATAAATATCTGTTTTCTCTGGAATATTCAGAAAAAAATCATCCAGAATTTTCTCTGCAATACTCTGCTGATTTTCTTTACCCATATCCGCGCTATGCGTGAAATAGTATACGGGCTTTGGTTCCACTACCACTGATTTTTCCACAAGTTCATCTCGCTCAGATTTCTCAGTACCACTCACATATCCTTTATACTTTAATAAACTGGAATCCGAAAAATCCAGAGTCAGACTTACTCCAGATTCTTTTGCATACATTGACCACTGACTTAACAAATCTTTCTTTGTACAAAAAGAAATAGAATAGCTGTCACATTGATTCTTGTATTCCGCGAGCGCATTTTCAGTACAAATTCCTTTAATCTTATTAAAATCTAATTCAGCTACTCTGGGCTCTTTCTCATGTTTTTGCTTCCATTTTTTGATAGTTTCCGTGTCGTTTAAAATAAACTTAAGCTCTGCCAACCCATTTACATACTCTTCTGAATCGTTCATGTAACTCATATTTGTTGCAAACATATTCGAATTGGTTAAAATAAACTGCATTGTCTGCGTAGTTGTATAATAATATAAGATCATTCCTATTCATCATCCTCCAATGCCTGCATAAACCCAGTATTCGTAAAATCCAGAAGTACTCCTTTCTTTCCCATACTGCTAACCTGCAACGTACACTCTGGAAACTGTTCCAGCAAAACAGCTCTTTGTTCTGCTTTCGTTGTTGTATAAAACCAGATTTTGGGATGCCGTCTGCCACTATCCAATTCCCTTTTCTTTTTCGCATACATTACATTTATACGATTGTTAAACCTGGTTGAACCATCGCCATTTAAATTCATATCAAATAGAAACAAGGTGTTTTTTTGACTATAGAAGTCATCCAGTCTCTCTTCATAATTCCATAAGTTCACTGCCTCAATATGTGTTTTCTCCGGGAACCGCCCTTTTAAATCGTTAATCTTCTCTTGTGCAATCTCTGTATTAACAGAATACAATAAAATACATATTTTTGACACTAGAGACATTTCATTCAGTTTCTCTACATAAGCGACTGTATTTTCAAGTGAGTCCTCAAAAATAATTATATCTTTCATCCCTATACTTCCCTCACAATTCTAATTCTCTTTGATATTTTTCCCAAAAAACAGGAATTTCAATTGAAAAATATTCTTTTTCATTTACCCTTATTGACTGTGCCTTCAACTCAAACTCTGAACTTAATGCCTTTGTAAGAATTTTACTGTACCTTTCAATCTGCACTTCTGAAATTTTCTCTGTTTGTGCATTTCTATCCCAATCTTTAATACGCTGTTCCAGCATTCTACACAACATACGTTTAATATATCTTGACATTGCCCACAAAGAAATCCCCCTTTCCTCTCGCTCCGGTTCAATCAGAATTTCTCTATTTATTTTTTCTATATCCAGATTTCCAAGCTGTGATTCGTTCATGATTCTCAAATTTCCATCTGAAGTTTTGCTGAAAAAAACTTTTATTTTACCATCTTCTGTTTTTCCCCTCTCTCTGCCAGCTGCATTTAATGCAATCGAAAATAGTAATAAGAAAAACTGTCTTTTAGAATCAGAACCGCACAAAACCCGCTCTTTATCTTTCACTGGTTCATCGCTATCAATTTGTACCTCATCAGTGACAATTTTTAATTCTATCAAGTCAGATGCAACACCATGAGTTACATAATAACAAGCCCCAGACTTAATCACGGAGTCCTGATCGTCCCATAACACCTTATAATCGTATTCTATTTTTTGCGTATAGAACTGTGGTTTTAAACTATTACGATACAATTCACTCACATTTAAATCAGATAATAAGGTTAAAACACCAGAGCGATATACTTCACTGCACTCTTTTTGCAAATTTTCATCCATAAGTGCTTGCTTATATTGCGCCTGTATTACATCATTTTTTGTATGGGAATGTGCTTTGTTTCGATTATAAACTTCCAGTTCTGACCGTGCAACCATTAATTCATACAGCACGCTGTTTTCTTTCATATTGAACAATTTCGTCTGTAAAAGATTATAAAACATCATCACATTTCTCAAATCATTATACAGTTCCAATTGCTCTCGTTCCTGATTAAACTCTGCATAGAAAAATATATCATGTTTCGTCATATTTCCTATTTTCCAGATAAAGTACCCTTCTTTTTTATTGATCCGATATCCACGTTCATTACTAACATCATCTTCCCGGAAACGATTCAGGCAATCTGCTACAGTTTCATTAGCTGCACTGTCAATCGTATTTGCTGTAGTGCTATCTGCCAGCAACATATAATCTTTCCGGCATTTCACTTTTAAACACAATTCTTCTTTTTCCGGAAAATGTTTTTTTACTATGTCCATATTAAATTTATCCAGCAAATATTCCTTCCACCAGTCCGAGCTGTAGGATTTTTCCATGATAACCTGTACTTTGTATGCATGAAGTATATTTTGCATAAAAACAGCCAGTTTATGAATTTTTAATGCAATTTTTTCTTCTTTATTTTCTACCCCGTCCTGTCGCTCTACCTGTTCACAAATTTCATAAATTCCCAGACAATTCGCAATAACCTCTATTCCCCTTTCTGTAAAATCACTTGCATCCGCATCGGCCATTCCATATGCCTCCATTAAAGTATAAAAGTTACTATACTGATAGATGTCCGAATGTTTCTTAAAACACGTTTTTAAACTAATCACTTCATTAAGCCAATTAACTGAAACAGTTTCCGCCTTAATTTTTTTTAGGATATAATCAAATATTTGCTTCATTTTGTGTCCGGTTTCCGAATTTTTCAGGTATGTTACTGTTTTTTCTGTACAGACCATATTATTTTGCAAATTTTTTCTAAGAAATTTTTCAACCTCCTCTTCTGTACTGCTTTCCAATTTATTCTCACGAAATTCTTCCATTCGCTTTAGCAATGCAAGGTACTCATTTCCAAGGAACAGCTTCTCATAATAGGAATTAAGTTTGTCTGCTAATTCTTTATTCTGACTACACAAGTTATCAAATTTTTCAATTCCATCTCTGAATACCCGAGTATTTTCCAGAATCATCCACTGTTGAAACTCTTCAGGTACTCCCACCAGAATTCTTTCTTTATGAAGCATCAGATCCAGCCAAAGACCTTTACTTGTATCTGAACTAATTCCAATTAACCTTTTTATCATCAAAACATACTTTTTCTGAAATTCTTTTCTGCTCTTTTCGTCCCTCATTACAGACAATCCATATACATAACCGAATATTTCCTGCATAATATCTGGTCGCATGATATAGTTGCTTTTTAATTCCGTCAATTGCTTCATTACAATCAACAACAAATCTCTTTTTTCAGCATCTGTCCTTTCATTTGTATGAACAATTTTAGTCTCCAGTATTTTCCACTCCAACAAAAGACCATCACCTTTTAAATATGGTTTCTGGTCACTTACTCCTTCTACAATATTAATTATAGACTGTTCTTTTATCATAGAATCAATCACAATTAATAAAATATCAAATATTCCTTCTTTAATAGATTTCTGAAAAACCATGAATGGTCTGGACAAGACCTTCAGATAGGACAGAAAGTATTCAAATTGATTTTCTTCCCGATTCACATAATCACAGTTTACAAGTTGCAATATGCCAAATACCGTTTTCTGTTTTTCATTAATGTACCCATTCTTTTCTAGGATTTTTCTTGCAATATGTGTGCACACCATTCGTCTGTAAGCACGCTCCCGCGCTTCAGTGTTTTTATAATATGACATGTTTCCAGCCTTATCCACCATTTGTTCAGGCAATGTTTGCAAAGCGTATTTTTTTATACGCTCACTCCAATAATCTGCAATCTCTTTTGTAGAAGATGTCCGATACAATAACTCAGCCTCTCGCTCCAGGTTACATCCTATACAGGAATCCCCATAATTTCTCAACGAAGAAATAGAAAGTGAAATATAAGTATAAAAATCCCTTTTTAAATTTTCTTTGTTACGTCCGAGAGGATTCCAGGATCTTATATATTGCATTTTGCTGGATTCAGAATTACGGTCAATAAGTGTAAACACTTTGTCAAAAACACGAATTTCAACATTTTGACTTTCTTGATTATACATATTTAAGACACTTTCTATCAGACTCTTGGCCCGATAAAAAGTTTTTCCTGAAATAATATTATCATCAATATAATGTATTTTTAAAACACACTTCTGTTCACTTTTTTCCAATATATTAACCAAAGTACGGATATTGGAATATTTTGCGTACATATTACTACGGTATTCTTTATCGAAATCAACTCGTAGGATCATACAAGCACCATGGAACACAACATCATCTACAAGTTCTACAAATCCAGCGTTACTAAAATGCAATGGGGTTACGATAAGATTATACTCAGCTTCCTCTTTATTTATATTATCTTCCGCCCATATCCTAAGACTTTCTTTTATCTTTTCTCTTTCAGCAGAAAGTAAATATTCTGTCTGGAAATAATAAAGAAAATGACTTTCTTTTCTGCATATATGGCCATATATAAGGCATTCCTTCAAAGGTCTGAGCATTTTTTCTTCTTCACATATTTCTTTATACAATGCATTTTTATTGCAAACAGCGCCAACACTCCATACACCAAATGATTGATTTGGGATTGTAGAAGCTGCATTTACTTCGATCAAGGGAATTTCTGCAGTTGATTTCTCTGGAAAACACATTTTACATTTCAATGCTTCATTATAATCAACCGCAGTTTTCACATAATACCTTGGATCCGGCTTTATATTATCTATAATATAATAATTATCAGAGTCTAATTTCCAATAACTATTTTCTGCTTTTGAGCCGACCAGAATCAACGCATAATTTTTTAATATCCATGAGTTATCATCTGTCATCGCATTCTGTGCAGAAAATAAATCCAGCATGCGTTTATGCGTCTTTAAAGTCGAATTAATTGGAACAATTATAACTATCTTTCTGTCTCTGAAATAATCCCTTTTTTCAATTTCAGAATGAAACAATTTTCCATATCTAATTCTGTCTGCATGAAGTAATCCCCTATGCTCAGCCTCTCTCTCAAGAATAGCAAAATCAACATCCAGTTCTGGTTTCACCATTCTAAGCAACTTTATTATTTCAATCAAAAGATTTTCCGAATAAGTTGCATATCCATATAAGGTGATTTTTTCTACATCTTTTATCACATTCTTCATATCTTGCACAATCAGATAAGCAAATCTTGATATAAAAAATCTTGATCCAAAAATAATTTCAGCTTCATAAAATTCATCAATATGAATCGTTGATCCAAGTCTCATATGGGTATGACGAATCCTGCAGCCAAGCTTATTGCTCTGAATATCTTCTTCTAAAACTTTTTCCGTATACTTTTCAAATAAAGATTTCTGATATTGTCCTCCTTTTTCGGACTTAAAAATATCAAATGGTATCCACCCAGCGTCTAACACAGGTGCTGTTTTCATAATGCCTAAATGCATATTTAATTCATCTGACAACCCACGGTTTCCAGGAATAAACACAAACTCCTCCAGTTCATCATCGTATAGCGCAATCTGCTGATAAATACCATAAAACATTTCTTCAAGCCCAGTATTGTAAAAAAGAGCTTCTGCTGCAATTCTAAACTCATCCATCATAGCTCTTTCGCATCCATAAAACACCAGGTGCTTTTTGTCAGCTAATTGATACAATGCGATAATTGAAGCTTTAGCTAAAATCTCACCCTGCTGCTTTCCCATATCTTCAGCAGAAAAATACATCACCTGACAATCCGTATTTTCACATTGTTGTTTCAAGATTGTAGCAACACTCTGTATATACTTTTCCTTATCAGCCTGATTAACATACTGCATTGCAGGGATTACCCTACCCGAATCACAAACTAAATAACCCCAAAAGTCATTCACCGCTTTTACAAATTTTTCTCCAGATTCAAAGCTTCTTTCCTGATCGAAAATAGCACTTCGGGCGCTTCCAACAGGAAATGCAATAGAATACCGTGTTCCCGGCATGCAGTATGTTTTCTGATGTTCATTTCCTCCAGTAGAAAACCATTCTCCTTGTTTTTGCCGATGTTCAGAATGGCTTTCTGCCATAAAAACACCCTTATTTTGATATACAACTTTTTCAAAAATTCTAAGGCCAAAATGTTTCCCTATATTCCTGGAGTCAGAGTAATACTTCTTCCATTTCACTGAATTTTCTTCATTTTCATCAAATAATCTTCCAAAAAAATCTGCCGGTACACTATTTTCAAACAATGTTTGCATATCGGTTTCTTTCATTTTTGATGCAAAATTCTCTGCTATATTTCCCTTTTTATTATCTGCTGCATAATCTGAAATTTCAATTTCAAAATAACAACTGTCTCCAGGAATTTCTAAACTATATTTCTTTTTTAAATACTCTTCTCCGTGACTGTAGATTCTCAAAGACAGGCATCCTTCTCCCGCAGTAGAATGGAATACGATATTTTCCGCCAATTGTCTACATGCATACGAATACTCTTCAAATTGTGTAAGGCAATACCGAAGTTCTTCTGCCTTCCATGCCTGTTTGCCTGCATTCCACATAAAATATGCCAGAAAAACAAGAGCTAACACACTCGTCTGTGAAAATAGCTGATACAATTCCTCGTCTGAAACTTCATGAATCATATGTCTGCTTTCACCAAGTAATTTCGCAGTTCCTCCAATCTGATTATGAAAACGCCATGATATCTGAGACATATCCTGCCCTGCAATTATATTTTTCAGAACTTCCATACCCAATATGTCTTCTGTTTTCCCAAACAACACCTCAATTGTTTCCGTGTTAATCACCTGAAGGGGCATAATTCTCCTTGAAACTGCAGTTCCATTCTTCTGTAGCCGCCTTAGGTTATCCCCCCGATGATACAATTGGTCATAAAAACTGGGATAAAAATCATAGACTCCACTTAAATACTGGGATACTTTATAATACATATCAGAACTTCCCCAGAATACGCCCCATACAGATGCGTTTCTGAAATAATTCTTAATAAGATAAAAATTCTGCAATTCTGTAATATCCTTTAAAGTATGTTCACGGAATACAATGAGGAAATTAATTCTATAGGAGTTATCCAGATTTCGGATTTTATGTGGCTCATTTATTTTTTTATACTCCATACGATCATTCAAAATCTTCTTCACCCATTGTACATCCTGCCATCCTTCAGCCTGATTGTAATATTTGTAACGTATATTTTCTGCCTCTTTACTGTTAAGCTCGATTCGCGCCAAAACCTTATGAATAAAATTACTTATTTGTGCAAAGCCCATATCTCCATATTCAATATAAAAGGTTACCGCATTATATAATTTATCATTTACCATATTCTGTATCCCTCTTTGTGCCCTGCGTATGATTTTTTACTTGCGTTTATGATAGGAAAATTATACCATTTTTTGATGCTTTTTTCTACCATTTTACGTTATTACATACTCCGAAAACTGCCAAATTTAAAGGCTTTTCCGACACTTTCCAGTCCTTGAAGGAGCCATTCTACCTGCTGAAAAGAGATCGCTTTTACTTCATCTGGAATCCTTGACCACTGGAATTTCATGTCATCGAGAAGTTTTTGGTTGCAATGAAAAATCCGTTTTTGTCATAGCGTAAAGCTTTTATAGAAATTAATTATTATATAACTTATCTCATATAAACTTTTTCGCCTGGCCCCAGCCAGGCGAAATCCCCATTTCTTACACCCCAACAATAAACTTTTGGAACCCCAAATTAAGTTTGATTCCCCAACAATCCTCTTACAGTGCGAACCCTTTCTCCTTAATCACATCCACAACACTATCCACATACTTCCGGCAAACCTCTTCGCTTTCGGCTTCCACCATAACTCTTACTACCGGTTCGGTACCGGATTCGCGGACCAGGATTCTTCCAGTGTCGCCAAGGGCGTCTGCTACCTGCTGTACAGCTGCCTGGACGTCGGCATCGTCCTGGGCGGCTTTCTTATCAGTGACGCGCACGTTAGTCAGCACCTGCGGATAAACAGTGAAGCCCTCTGCCAGCTCACTGAGCTTCTTCTTGCGGGCCATCATCACTTCCATGATCTTCAGGCTGGTAAGGATACCGTCGCCGGTGCTGGCGTATTTGCTGAAAATAATGTGGCCGCTCTGCTCACCACCAATGCGGCAGCCGTTTTTCATCATATATTCGTACACATATTTGTCCCCTACAGCGGTTTTCGCATAACCGATTCCCAGCTCGTCGAATGCCTTATAGAGACCGAAATTGGACATTCCAAAATATTTTCCCATTGTGATATCCTCATCCCTGGGCGTGTCCTGGAGCCTGTCTGAAAAATCATTCCTGCAATCTGCACGCCACAGCTGTTCTTTCTCTTAGATTCTTTACTCCACCGTAACACTCTTCGCCAGATTCCTTGGCTTATCCACGTCAAGCCCCTTGGCCACGCTGACATAATAGCCCATCAGCTGCAGCGGGATCACCGCCAGACTGGTGGCGAAGCATTCCTCTGTCTTGGGCACATAGACGGTAAAAGAAGCGGTGTCTTCGATATTATAATTTCCATATGTAGTCAGCCCCATGAGATAAGCCCCACGGCTCTTGCACTCTACCATATTGGAAATGGTTTTCTCGTAAAGGTCCGACTGGGTGAGGACGCCGATCACCAGAGTCCCATCCTCAATGAGACTGATGGTACCGTGCTTCAGCTCTCCTGCTGCGTAAGCCTCCGAATGAATGTAACTGATCTCCTTCATTTTCAGGCTACCCTCCAGGCT
>JAQXQS010000031.1 GCA_029101305.1 Clostridia bacterium
TTTAATGGAGGCGAGATCCAGGTCTTACGGAGACTTGACGCGAAGGCTCTCCTGAGCGTCTTAGTCGCAGTTAGACCTTAGCTCACCGGAATGTTGCGCCGACTTGCGTGGAACATACCCTGTGAACCCGCGTCCGGGAAACGACGCCCAGCACATTAAACAGCAATTTTTTATAACTTTGAATATCTCTCCACAGTCTCAAGAAACATCTCATGTACCTTATCGTCTTCATCAAGCTCCGGGTGAAAAGCCAGCCCATACTGATTCTTATATCTGACTGCCACGATGTTGCCATCCACCTTGGCCAGCACTTCTGCTCCAGCGCCACATTTTTCTATATAGGGGGCCCGGATGAACGTCATGGGAATTTCCCCGATTCCTTTCATCTCCTCAACCGTATGAAAACTGCCAAGCTGTCTGCCATAAGCATTTCTCTTCACAGTCACAGGCATGGTTCCAAAATATACATGCTCATCATTGGAAAGACGATCTGCCAGGAGGATCAGCCCTGCACAGGTAGCAAGAACTGGCATTCCTGCTTCTATTTTCTCTTTTAAAGGCTGAAACATATCCAGTTCTTTCAGAAGCTTTCCCTGGACTGTGCTCTCGCCGCCCGGCAGAACCAGACCATCGAAGTCACAAATAAGATCTTCCTTTTTCCGTAATTCCACACATTGTACGCCAAGCTTTTCCAGCTTAGCTTTATGTTCTGCAAAAGCCCCCTGTACAGCAAGGATACCGATTTTCATCTTATTTTCCCCTCTCTGCCATCAGAAGCTGGATTTCCTGCTCATTAATTCCAACCATAGCTTCGCCAAGATCTTCTGAAAGCTCTGCAAGCATTTTAGAATCCTGGTAATTGGTAACCGCTTTTACGATGGCAGCTGCACGTTTTTTCGGATCTCCTGATTTGAAAATTCCGGAACCTACAAATACACCTTCTGCGCCAAGCTGCATCATAAGGGCAGCATCTGCCGGAGTTGCCACACCGCCTGCTGCGAAGTTTACCACTGGAAGTCTGCCGTTTTTGTGAACGTATTCAACCAGCTCGTAAGGTACACGCAGATTCTTTGCCTCCTCGAAAAGCTCATCCTCACGCATGGAAACTACTTTAGCGATCTCACTGTTCATCATACGCATGTGGCGTACTGCCTGTACCACATCACCTGTTCCCGGCTCTCCTTTGGTACGGATCATGGAAGCGCCCTCTGCAATTCTTCTAAGTGCCTCCCCAAGGTCTTTTGCACCGCATACAAATGGTACTTTAAACTGGCGCTTGTCAATATGGTAAACATCATCTGCCGGGGAAAGTACCTCACTCTCATCAATGTAATCAATCTCGATGGCTTCCAGGATCTGTGCTTCCACGAAATGTCCGATCCTGCATTTTGCCATAACCGGAATGGAAACGGCTTCCTGAATCCCTTTGATCATTTTCGGATCGCTCATTCTGGAAACACCACCTGCTGCGCGGATATCTGCCGGGATTCTTTCCAGTGCCATAACGGCACAGGCGCCTGCTTCCTCTGCGATCTTGGCCTGCTCTGGTGTGGTAACGTCCATAATCACACCACCTTTTAACATCTGTGCAAGCTGTTTATTTAATGCGTATCTTTCCTGGTTCATTTAGATTTCCTCCTGTAATTTTCATTCTGCAAAGCTTTGTACACACCGGTGATTTTTCTTTGCTTGAAATCATACAGGATTACTGTACTGTAATAAATATCCAATTTTTATGTATTTTAAAAGGACAGTTTGTTTTTATATTCAAACTGTCCTTTCGCTTGCAATTTTCAGATTGTCACCTGAAACAAAATAGATTTGCCATCTTTACTGCTTGCCTTAATTTTCCCTCCATAAGCTTCGGCTACTGCCTGGGCAATGGAAAGCCCGATTCCGCTGCCTCCTGTTTTTCTGGAGCGGGAATCGTCCGGACGGTAGAAACGCTCAAACAATCTGGAAAGATTCTTTGTGTCCTCCAGAATACAGGTATTAAAAACTTCTATTTTTATTTTTCCATGTGTCTTATAAACATCCAGCCGTATCACGCCTCCTTCTTCTGAATATTTCATGGCATTATCCAGAAGAACTGATATCATCTGCCTTGCAGCATCTGGATTTCCACGTAAAATCAGATTTTCCTCGATCCGCTGAGAGTACTTTTTCTCCTGGGCTTTTGCAAGAGATGCGAAAGGTTCTGCCACTTCCCAGGCAGCATCACTTAAAGAGAACTCTGTTTTATCTGGAAAAGGATTTTCTTCGTCAAGGCGGGATAACGTAACAAGATCCGCTACCATCCTGGACATTTTGGAAGTCTGATTGTGAATGTTTCTGGTCCATTCATCTTCACCATGCTCCATTTCAATCACATCCACACTGGTTGCAATGGAAGTTAACGGGGTTTTGATCTCATGACTGGCATCTGTGATAAAACGCTTCTGTCGCTCCAGATTCTGTATATATGGCTTCATAGCACGCCTGGAAAGTAAAATTACAAGAAGCAATACGACCAGAAGACAAAGGATTCCAGTCAGACAGGAAATAACCAGTACGGTTTTTACCGAATGCAGTTCCAGTCCAGAGTTTAAAAATATAACAATACTCTCATTATCATCTCTTATAATCCGGTATCTGTAATCATCATAATAACCTTGTTGTCTTTTTCCAAGCATTACATTTTTGGCATATTCTTCTGCTTCTTCCTGTGTCACAGCTGCTATAAAGTCAGTAGAAACACTTGTTGTATTGCCTTCACCATCCAGCCTGACAATAAAAAAGCGAGTGGTATAAGGAGCTTCCGGGTCATTTCTTTCCGGTTGAAAAAATATACCGGATGGAGTGCCCTCTTTTGTTTCATTATAAGGTTCCTTGTTATCCCCCCTGATCTTGGCGGTATCAGCACTCCCCCAATCACTTTTCTTCCCGATCTCAAAGTCATAAATCTCCTGGATTCTTAGATCTGCTCTTTCGGCAGTAGTGTAATAATTCCAGACATTGATTCCTGCCAGTACCGTCGCCAACATGATAAATACTGCCAGCATAGCTGCCAGAATAAAGTGCCATCTCATTTTTTTCAGCATATGGTTTCCTCCAGGGAATAGCCAGCTCCACGGACTGTTTTAATCTCCACAGACGAGTCCAGCTGCTTCAGTTTTTTCCGTAAAAATCCGATATAAGTCCACACCACATCCATTCCCGCAGTACCATCCTGCTCCCATATCTTTTCCATAATATGTTCCGTGGAAAATACAAATTTGGGATGTTTCATAAACAACTCCATTAACTGGAATTCCTTATTGTTCAGGCGTATGTCTATACCCTTTGCTGACAGTTCAAAGCGGTTGCAATCCAGGGTAGTATTCCCCACACTCAAAAGAGTTTCTGTATAATTCATGCTTCGTCTTCCAAGTGCTTTCACCCGGGCAATGAACTCGCTTGCGGCAAAGGGCTTGGGCAGGTAATCGTCTGCACCGGCATTTAAACCTGCCACTCTGTCCTCGATTTCGGCTTTAGCTGTAAGGAGCATTACCGGAGTCGCAATATGGTTTTCTCTTGTCTTTTTGAGCACCTCTAACCCGTCCATTTCCGGCATCATAATGTCCAGAACGATCACATCATATTTTCCCTGGCAAATATAATCCCAGGCATCTTTTCCATTATGTACAATATCCACTGCACTCTTATTTTTCTCCAGCAGAATTTTCAGTGCGCGTGCAATTTCCACTTCATCTTCAGCGATAAGGATACGCATATATTCCTCCATGCAAGATTATAGTAACTGTTTCTGGTCAGTTTTCAAAATGCTTTCTACCATCATAGCAGAATCGAAAAAGAAATCAATTCTTTCCCGGCATGTTACACACAATTTTCACACGTACTGTATCACCGCGCAAAAAAGGAGACGTCTGACCGTCTCCTTTATCCTTTATTATTCTGACTTTTCTTCCTTGCCATTAATCCGCCGATTCTGCCAGTTTCCTTTGCAGAGAGGCTTTTCCATCCACCCTCCAGAACTTTATCCAGAACGCCAAGCTCCTGGGCAATTTCGTATTTCGTCTGCTCTTCAGAAGTGAGTTTTCCTGATTTATAGTCTTCTACTTCTTTGTCTCTATTCATATGTCTATGCTCCTTTTTGCAGTAATTGGATGTATATAGGGAGTATAGACAAAATATAGAATTTTATGCAATGCTGACACAATTTCAATTTTTACCATTTTACAGCCATACGAGAGCATATTCGAAAAAGGCTCTCTGCAAAATATGCCACGAAGAAAGTATTGCATAAGTCAGACGTTTTTGGCTATAAACCGTTACATTATTTTCATAAAAATCATGCTTTCGGAATAATGATCGCTGCGATAATGTAGGCCCAGATTCCGGCACCACCGAAGCAGGTGAGAATTACCCACGCAAGCCGCACCAGAGTGGGATCAATGTCAAAATACTCGGCGATTCCACCGCACACACCGCAAAGCATACAGTTTACTGTTGATTTGTATAAACGCTTGTTACTCATGATCTGATTCCTCCTATTTTTCATACAGATTACTGTTTTTCTCCAGTCCACTCATTCTCCTGTAAATTCCACATCAATCTCGCCCATTCCGCAGGAAAGCACCATATTTCTTGCGGCACCTTCATTGGAAATATCCTTTTCCACACCAAGGCCGCTGTATTCTGATTCATTCAGGTCAATCGCACCCATTCCACAGGAAAGCTCATAATTGTAATCCTGTTCTTTTCCAGTAACACTCATATCGATCTCGCCAGTACCGCAGTCTGCATTCAGCTCTTTTGCATCAATATAATCCAGATCAATGGTTCCTGCACCAACCTGCAGATCACATTTCTGTGCTGTAATGCCCTCTCCGCTGAATTCGCCAGCTCCTACCTCCACGGTAAATTCATCCGCATTCATCGTTCCTGTCATTTCGATGGAACCGGCATCCACTCCAAGTGTCACGCTGTCAAATTTCTTTCCGGAAGGAACGCTGACCCTGACCTTCTTTCTTTTCTTCACAGTGCCACTTCGGGTATCCTGGATCACGATTTTTCCAGAACCTTCTTCTGTGCGGATGTCGTCCTTAGAGTCACCCCAGGTCTCCACTTTGATCGTATCTCCATCATACTCCTGCAGGATCAGTTCATCGTATTTCAAACTGATTTCCAGATTTCCTGCAAATGCCAGATCCTGGGATTTCGCATCTGTATCCTCCCAGTCCTCTTCCTCCCGGGAAGACCAGTACACTTTTCTTAGATGGAACCAGCCTGGATAAGACTCGTTGCGAAAAGCCTGATTCACCTGATCTATCACTTCTTTTCCCGTATTCGCAGCACCCATAGATACTCCTGCCACGCATAACCCAATTCCTGCTGCTGCAAAAACGCCAACTGCGATCAGTAGTCCTTTCGTTCCTTTTTTCATGCCCGGTCCTCCTTTTTATTACGGTAAAGAATCCTCTGGAAAAAGTCTGTAACCTTGCGGAGCACCCATGGAAAGATCTTTGATGCCATCCAGAATACAAACATCCAGCACAGGATTCCAGCTGCCAGTAAAAGGCACCCTATTCCAAGCACCAGAAGTGCTACCGCCCCACTGGTTGCAAATAATCCCACTCCAACTGCCAGGCAGGCGATTGCCCCTGCCACCAGGCCAAAAGCGATCGCTCCCACTGCAAAAATGCTCAGGAACGGAAGGAAAAGAAGGATCACCAGCACACGCAGCAGACCGCTTGATGCACCTACGATCAATGGGGAAAGAAATACCAGTGCGATAAGGATCAGGATAAAACGGCTGTTAGACCCCTTTTCCTTCGGATGATAGCCCTTTCTGGAAGAACCAGACTGCCCGTGATCACAGGTGTCCCGATTCGTCTGCTCTTCTGATTTCTCTCTGCCAGATTTCCCCCTTAGCTCTGGCATAAAGGCTTCCCGCTCCTCCCGCATATCTTCATATCCATGTTCTGTGTACCGGGCATATCCATCATCCTGCTCCTCCAGATCTGCCTTGATGATGGCAGCCACTTTACCAGGACTTCCAAGCTCTCTGATCACAGATGCTTCATTCTCAGGACCGGCTTCATCAAAATAGCTGTTGTAATAAGCCAGTGCCTCCTGTCTTTCCGCTTCCGAAATATCAGACAGCAGCCTCTCCAGCTGTTTCATAAACTGTGCTCTGTCCATACGCTGTCAACTCTCCTCCTTCATAGGGTTACTGTCCATGTTCCGTCCAGCAGCCTCGAACATACTGCTTATCTTTGTGGAATAATTTTTCCACTCAATCTTGTACAAATTCAGCTGCGCCTGCCCTTGCTCCGTCAGCTTATAATATCTGCGGTTCCGCCCTGCATACGCCTGATCATACACTTCCAGGCAGTCATCCTTCTGCAGGCGGCGCAAAACCGGGTAAAGGGTAGATTCTGAAATATCCAGAACTCCACGCACATCCTGGGTGATCTTATATCCATAAGTACCTTCCGGCTCCTTGGACACAACCGCCAGGACAATGGCGTCCAGAAGTGCAGCTCCTGTGTTAAATACCATCTGATCACTCCAATCATATTATATGATTCATCAATATTGTTTGGTTGATAATACTATACAGCGTATAATATAGTTTTGTCAATACTATTTTTTTAAGAAAGAATCCTGCTTTGCAGGATTCTCCGCCTGCGGCGGGTCGCTTCATGCGACATCTGCCTCTCCGCCGCAGTGCGATCCTGCCCGGCAGGGCTTTTTATGCTATAGGGAATTCCAATGGAATTTCCTATAGCATAAAAAATGGCGCAGCCATAAGCTACGCCTGTATTTTTGTAATCTATTTCTTACACATATCCTTTCCCCACTCACATTTTTCTCATACCAGAACATATCTGCGGTCAATCTCTCCTTTGAAAAAATCAACCACATTCTTCGCTGCCAAAAGATTCATCTCCGAAAAATTCTCGCTGGTAAAGGGAGCTGTATGAGGTGTCAGCACCGCATTTTCACAGGAAACAAGAGGTGAGTCTGTGCAGGGCTCAAATTCGAATACATCTACCCCCGCCCCACGGATCCATTTATTATCAAGAGCCTTTTTCAATGCATTTTCATTGACAATAGGGCCACGTGCTATATTGATAAATACAGATTCCGGCTTCATAAGCTGGAATTGTTCTTCCTGGAACATGCCCCTGGTTTCCTCTGTCAGCGGTACATTTACCGATATGTAATCACTTTCTTTCAGAAGCTGTTCCAATGTGCGGTAACTGGTATGAAATTCCTGTTCCCATTCTTCTTTTGGATGTCTGCAGGTATAAATTACTTTCATGCCAAAAGCATTGGCTCTTTTTGCAATCTCTTTTCCGATTCCACCAAAGCCAACCAGGCCCATAGTCCGGTTCTTTGCACCATAAGTCATGGTGCGCACCCATTTTCCCTCATGCATAAAAGCACTCTGTTCATGCAGCTTCCTTGCAAAATAAAGAACATATGCCATTACATGTTCGGAAACCGCTGCCTCTACCGCACCAGCAGTTCTTACAACATGGATTCCATGCTTCCTGGCTGCCTTTATATCCACGGAGTCATACCCGATTCCCCTTCTGGAAATCAACTTCAAGCCCGGACAAGCAGCAAAAACCTTTTCTCCTATTGGTTCTAACCCGGTAATCACCGCATCAGCCCCTTTTATGTACTCTGCCACTTTCTCTTCTGGAGTTGCAGTTCCGCAGTTTTTATCTATATGGTCAATGATCTCAAATCCATTTTCCAGAAGAAGCTCCAGGGCACGATTGTCCGGGGTGGTAAAATTTCTGGCTGTGATCGCAATTTTCATGATCTTTCCGCTCCTGTTTGTGTATAAATTCTATATCGTTCTTTTTGCATCTGTAGCCTTATTCCTTAAATTTTTTTCTGTCATTGCCTTCCAGTTCCAGCAATTTTATCTTTTTATCAATACCACCTGCATATCCCGTCAGACTGCCATTTGCACCAATCACTCTGTGACAAGGCACAATAATTGAAATCGGGTTATGTCCCACAGCACCGCCTACTGCCTGGGAAGACATTGTTTTTACACCTCGTTGCACCGCGATCTGCCTGGCAATCTCTCCATAGGTTGTGGTGCTTCCATATGGGATCTGCAGCATGATTTTCCCCACTGCCTGTCGGAACGCTGTGCCTGTCAGCTTTATGTCTGGTGTAAAATCCGGACATTTTCCACTAAAGTATATATCCAGCCAACGATCCGTCATTTCAAAAACAGGAAGGTCTTTTTCCTCTTTTTCTCCCCTGACATCTGCCATAAAATACTTTTGTTCCTCGAACCATAATCCAGTTAGGGCACTGCCATCACTTGACATGGTAATTTCTCCAAGTAGGGAATTATAATGATGCAGGTATGTAATTTCACTCATTTTTTCACCAGTTTCTACTAGAGCCTGTTTAAAAATAACTTTTTTAAAGACATTGTATAAATACAAATCACATATTCTCCAATTTGTAAATACCAGTTAAAAGCCTCCTGCCAGTTTCTGTCTCAAAGACCTTCTCTCTTGCTGTCTCAATTGCGTTCTGGGACATCTGGCTTTCATCTGCATTTACCAGAAAATCTGCCTCCAGAAGAATCCGGTAATCCATTCCATCTACATTCGTATATGTGTGATGATGACTGACCAGATAATTGATTCTCTCTTTCATCTGCTCATCCAGATCTGTATCTTTCAGAAAATCCTCCACAAGCCTGGGGCTTTCTTTCTCCTGATTCGATCCATTTGTATTTCCATATTTTATACGGCATACCGGGCAGGCAATGTCGTGGATCACCGCAGCGACCTCCAATGTTTTCTGCTCATTCTCAGGCAGATTTTCCATCTCCCCAATCATTCTGGCATAAGTATATACCTTTAGAAAATGGGCAATATCATGCTTGTTTCCGTCAGAATATACGATCATTTTTTCAATTATTTCATTGACTGTCATGTTTTCTTTTCCTCCGAATATGATGTTAGGGGCAAATGTCTTTTAACCTTACCCCGATGTCACGGATTATTCCGCGGCTGTGCTGTTGTAGATGGCGCCTTGAATAAAATCAACAAAGTCAGCTGGAAATGGGGCTTCCAGTTCTATTTTTTCACCTGTAAAAGGATGGAAAAATGCAAGCTTCCAGGCGTGAAGCGCCGCCCTGGTAAAATATTGTTCCCTGTCTTTCTTTCCAGAAATATGGTCTGCATGATACAGTGTATCTCCAAGCAGGGGGTGCCCTATCCCAGCCATATGAACCCGTATCTGATGCGTACGGCCTGTTTCAAGCTGCAGCTTTACCAGAGCCGTATCCTCCAGATTCTCCAATACATGAAAATAAGTTATTGCATTTTTACTTCCTGGCAATTTTCCCTCTGGAGAGATTACCATTTTCATCCGGTTATCCGGATCCGGAGCAAGAGGCATTTCAAGTCTCTCCATCACCTTATTTTCCATTATCGGCAGATTTCCCTGTACAACTGCCACATAAGTTTTCTGCAATTTCCCTTCTTCCCGCTGTTTTTGCAATCTCGACGCCCCGATCTGGTTTCTTGCAAAAAGAAGGATTCCAGATGTCTCCTTATCCAGCCTTCCTATGGAACGGATACGGGTATCTTCTCCTTTCCTTTTGAAATATTCTGCCACCTGATTGGAAAGACTATCCGCATAATGTCTGCCTGAGGGATGGGTTACCACCCCGGCTGGTTTACTTACCGCAAGGAGATCCTGGTCTTCATACAGAATTAAGAGCTGTGATCCCATGTCATTTGCAGAAATCATTCCGCTATGGTTATGATTTCCAGAGTCGTTTTCGTTATCGCTTACGCTAAAGTTTTCGCCATGGATTTCGCTGCAATTTCCACTATAATTTTCAAGACCAGCTTTTATTTCCTTTGTTTCCACACAAACCCGGAGCACATCCCCACAGACGACATTTTCCGTCACCCTGCACTGTTTTCCGTTTTTACAGATGCCATCTGGCCGGAACTTGGCCTGGCTGATCTGTCTTTTGGTAAGCCCTGCCTGTGCGCGGAGAACATCCCCGACTTTCCCAGATTCTGTCACTTTCATCTCCAGGTAACGTTCCATATCCTTCTACACCTCATGATTTTTCGCCCACGCCAGAACCTGTAAAAAATATTCCTGCAATCTGCACGCCCCACTTTGCGGAAAATTTTGCAAAAGCCTTTTTCAAACATACTCTAGGATATTATCAATAAGCTTTACAAACATCCACCCACTCTTTATATCCGGAATACTGCTCCATTTCCGGGATTGTAAGCTCTATGGCACTGTTGCTGCTTCCACAGGCAGGAAATACAGTTTCATACTTTTTCAGGGATTCATCCAGATACACGGTTACACCGTCTTTTACTGCAAAGGGGCAGACTCCACCCACTGCATGTCCGATTAAGTCTGTCACCTGCTCCTTCGTGAGCATCTTCGCCTTTTTCCCGAAGGTTGCTTTATATTTTGCATTATCAATCTTCACATCTCCGGCTGATACGATCAGGATCGGCTGCTCTCCTACCAGAAAAGAAAGGGTCTTCGCAATACGCCCCGGCTCACAGTTTAGTGCTGCAGCTGCCAGCTCCACAGTCGCACTGGATACGTCAAACTCCAGAATCCGTGATTCCATTCCATATTTTCCAAAATACTGTCTTACTTTATCTACTGACATTTCTTTATGCCTCCGTAAACTGTCATTATTAAAATCTTATAACTGTTCAAAGCCAAGCGGATACGCGAATTGTCGAAACACGAAGCATTTTGGCGATTCGCTCTGAACAGCCTCTTAAATGCCTTCTAAAGTTTAGCACAAAATGACAGATTTAGGAATAAAAACCTTCATTTCCTGCCTGTACAATCCTACGCATATGTTGCCTACACAACCATCTGCATATGTTTGACTTTCCAACCCGCATCCGCTATACTGGTTTTCACATGATTCATGTGTTACTGCTTTCTTCACATAAGGTAACATTTGCATGTTTTTTTATATTTTGATGTCAGAGGCAAAAGATCAGAAATCTGTCCGTACTTACACGATAACATTTTGGTCTCTAACCTCATACTTTTCATGTACTTACAAATACCAGCTTTAACAATCTTACAACCAACAAGGAGATTTCCCTATGGATTCAGATAAATTATCCATTCTGCCCCAGGCTTTCCTGGACAGGATGCAAGAAATGCTTGGAAAGGATTATGAGCCTTTTCTTGCTGCTTACGACCAGCCGCGTACCTACGGTCTTCGAGTAAACACAGCCAAAATTTCCTGTGAAGAATTCGAGAAAATCGTTCCCTTTGAAGTAAAAAAAATCCCCTGGATTTCCAATGGGTATTTTTACAGGGAAGAGGTTCGTCCTTCACGCTGTCCCCTTTATCAGGCAGGACTTTATTATCTTCAGGAGCCAAGTGCCATGACTCCTGCTTCCCGTATTCCGGTAGAACCTGGCGAATATGTGCTGGACATGTGTGCTGCCCCTGGCGGGAAAGCAACTGCTGTGGGCTCCGCCCTGAAAGGTGAAGGCCTCCTGGTAGCCAATGACATCAGCACCACCAGAGCCCGTGCCCTTCTCCGCAACCTGGAGCTTTTCGGCATTCCCAACCTTTTTGTTGCAAATGAAAAGCCTGAGAAAATGGTAAAGAATTTCCCGGAATTTTTCCATAAGATCATTCTGGACGCCCCCTGCTCCGGTGAAGGAATGTTCCGCAAAGAAGAAGCCCTGGCAAAAGACTGGACTCCTGAGAAGTCTGCTGAGCTTTCCCAGATTCAGAAACAATTATGCCTAAATGCCGCTGATATGCTCCAGCCAGGAGGACAGATGCTCTACTCCACCTGTACCTTTGCCCCAGCGGAAGATGAGCAGGTAATCTCCTGGCTTCTTACCAAGCGCCCTGAGCTTTCCCTTGTTTCCATGGAAAACTACGAAGGCTTTTCCACCGGAAACCCAGCCTGGGGAGATGGAAATCCACAGCTTGAAAAATGTATCCGCATCTTTCCACACAAAATGCAGGGAGAAGGACACTTTCTCGCACTTCTGCAAAAAGAGGGACAGGCCGGACCATCTGCAGGTACTACCAAACCGGGCCGCCTGGCCGCAGATGTCCGCAAATATATAGAAGCCTTTTTCCAGGAAATCGGTCTGAAATCCCTTGGCGGCCAGCCTATAGACTATAACCGTATGGAAGTCCGTGCAGACAAGGTCTATTATCTCCCCTCGGTCTCCTGCAACTTCCGTGGTCTTACCTTCATCCGGAACGGACTCTACCTTGGCGACCTGAAGAAAAACCGTTTTGAACCCTCCCAGCCCCTTGCCCTCGCCCTTCGCAAAGGGGAAGCCGACGCCATTATCTCTCTTTCTGTAGATGATTCCCGTCTGGAACGCTACCTGAAAGGGGAAACCCTTACAATCGCCCCCGAAGAGGCTGCACATACCAAAGGTTGGCATTTACTGTGCGTAGAAGGCTATCCCCTTGGTTTTGGAAAACTTGTAAATGGAACCCTAAAGAACAAATATCCAGCTGGCTGGCGAGTATAAATTGTATTCCGGAAGACCATAAGTGGACTGGGGGGACTTCTCACTCCCTTAATCCATAATTTTCCAAAATATGCATTCAAATTTATTTACAAAATATTCCTTAAAGTAGATTCATTTACCCTGTTTTTTTTCGGGGATGCGACGTGAGAGCAGCGTTGTGCAGGAGCTGTGTGCATTGCACAGGTTCCGAGAAAATCTTAAGCAGCAGGTTTTGGCGTTGAAGAAAGGAGAGGACACTGTCTGAGCTCCACCGGAGCGAGTTTGTCCTCTCCTTTCTTCGCTTTTAGCCGAAATCTGCTGCTTTAGATTTTCCGGGTTCTGTGCACCGCACACTGCTTCTACACAACGCTGCTCTCACCCCCCCGCATAGCCAATT
>JAQXQS010000032.1 GCA_029101305.1 Clostridia bacterium
AAACATGTTTGATTCCTTTGTTTCCAAGAATGTGGAGCATGTTGACTGCTGCTTTATTTAAGGTATCCATGGAGCGAAGAAGAGGAGTCTTTTTATCAAGAGCCTCGCCGCTGTATGAACAGAAAGCAGTAGGAATGTAAAGGGTTCCATCTTTAATGAAAGCTGGTGATGTAGGATCCCATGCTGTATAGCCTCTTGCTTCGAAAGTAGCACGAAGACCACCGGATGGGAAACTGGAAGCATCCGGCTCGCCTTTTACAAGCTCTTTACCGGAGAAATCCATAATCACCTGTCCATCACCTGTAGGGGAAATGAAACTGTCGTGCTTCTCAGCCGTAACATTTGTCATAGGCTGGAACCAATGTGTATAATGGGTAGCACCGTTCTCAATTGCCCATTCCTTCATGGCTACTGCAACTGAGTTTGCAACATCAAGCTCCAGATGAGTACCATTTTCGATGGTTTTCTTCAGTGCCTTGTACATGTCCTTAGGTAATTTACTGCGCATGATCCTGTCGTTGAAAACAAGACTTCCATAAATCTCGGGAATATTCTGTGTCATAACGGATACGCTCCTTTCATCTTTCATTTTCTTTCTTCATCCTGATTGATTCTGATAAAAAGAAAAAGGCGCCTTGGATCCATTTCTGTAATCCAAAGCGCCTTTGCTTTATGTCCTGTAGTATACTCGAAAAAATTAAGTTGTCAATAGATTTTTTGAAAAAAATCCCAAAAGATTTTTGCAAAAACCTAAAAAAAGTTCTTGACAGAAATTGGGTTGGCGCACTTGACAAATGGGTTTCTTCCATTATAATTTTTTTGTGAATTGTATCTGAATAACCATTAAATTCAGTACCGAGGAGGAAAACAAATGGCAGAGATTAAAGAAGAATGCGGTGTCTTCGGAATCTATGACCTGGATGGAAATGATGTGACATCTTCCATTTATTATGGTCTTACAGCCCTGCAGCATCGTGGCCAGGAGGCCTGTGGCCTGGCGGTATCAGATACCAAAGGCCCTATCGGAAATGTGAAATTCCATAAGGATCTTGGTCTGGTGAGTGAAGTGCTCCGCAAGGAGACCCTTCAAAAAATGCAAGGTGATATCGGAATCGGACACGTACGTTATTCTACTACCGGAGCTTCTGTAGCAGAGAATGCACAGCCGTTGGTTTTATCTTATGTAAAAGGCAGCCTGGCGCTTGCACATAACGGAAACCTGGTGAATACCAAAGCCCTGAAGTGGGAACTGATCCAGAGTGGGGCTGTTTTTCATACGACTACGGATTCAGAAGTGATTGCGTTCCATATTGCAAGGGAGCGGGTTCATACCAGAAGCGTGGAAGAGGCTGTGTTAAATACAGCGAAGAGGCTTCAGGGAGGCTACGGCCTGGTGATCATGAGCCCGCGTAAGCTGGTTGGTGTCCGGGATCCATACGGCCTGAAGCCACTGTGCCTGGGCAAAAGAGACAATGCCTACGTCCTGGCATCAGAGAGCTGTGCGCTTACTTCTGTTGGTGCTGAATTTATCCGTGATATAGAGCCAGGGGAGATGATCACCATCAGCCGTGACGGCATCAAGTCTGATCTGACCCTGTCCCAGATGGTAAAGAAGCGTGCGCACTGTGTTTTTGAATATATCTATTTCGCAAGACTGGATAGTACAATGGATGGAGTGAAGATTTATGATGCCCGTATCCGTGGCGGTAAATCCCTTGCCAAATCTTATCCGGTTGACGCTGATCTTGTTACCGGTGTTCCGGAATCTGGACTTCCGGCAGCCAAGGGATTTTCAGAAGAATCCGGGATTCCCTTTGGCTTCGCCTTTTATAAAAATTCCTATATTGGCAGAACCTTTATCAAGCCAACCCAGAAGGAACGGGAATCCAGTGTCCATATGAAGCTGAGTGTATTGGAAGCAGTGGTAAAAGGCAAGCGTATCGTACTTGTAGACGATTCCATTGTCCGCGGAACCACCATCGCCAATCTGATCCGCATGCTGAAGGAGGCTGGCGCACTTGAGGTTCATGTAAGAATCAGCTCCCCGCCGTTTTTACATCCCTGTTATTTCGGAACAGATGTGCCAAGCAACGATCAGCTGATCGCCGCCCAGCATTCCACAGAGGAAATCCGTAAAATGATCGGCGCAGATTCCCTTGGCTATATGGAAATCGATTATCTGGAAGGAATGGCAGGAGGACTGCCAATCTGCAAAGCATGTTTTGATGGAAAATATCCGATGGAAATACCCGATGAGAATAATTTACAAAATGATTTTGAAATTCATAAGATCTGAAAGAAAAATCTGGACTGTATTTTCCATGATAGAACAAATCCAACAGTAAATATGTATATAATATCCAATATACCGGCTGCAAAATTGTGCAACCGGTATATTTATTGCCAAATTGTTACGAAAAAATGTACGAGAAAAAACTTGACAAAAATCGAGTCTGGGTGCATAATTTGCCTCAATCAAGGGAAAACGTTTTCTGGTAATCCCATGATCAATAAAGGATAGGATATTCCTGTAAAGCAGAAAGGGTGATAACGATGTGTCAGAAGCAGATCAAGCTGAATGCAAAGGAAGATGTTCAGGAATTTGTGAAGGCAGCTGGTAAATGTGATTTCGACATAGATGTTTTCTATAACAGAATCATCATTGATGCAAAATCCATTCTGGGAGTTCTGAGCATGGATCTTACACAGGTTCTTACTGTGCAGTGCCATGGCGAGAGCAAGGAATTTAACCGTACATTACAGAAATTTGCAGTTGCCTGATTTTTTGCAGCCGCAATCGGCACGATCTAAGTGCCGCACCACAATTGTTAAAAACAGATATTGCCGGGAATGACTTTAGAAGTGAGACAGCATGGGACCTGGCGGTGTCTGTTTTTTTATATAATAGGAAATCATTACATTAAATATCATTACATTAAATCACAAAAGTGCATTGACAAAGCAGAAAAAATGATTTATTATAATCCATATTTTGAATAAGAAATTGTTTTGACAAAGGCGTCAAAGAGAGATGGACAGGTCAAGTGCCCCCTGAAATCCTCTTTGGCGCTCTTTTTATTGGAAACAAAAGCATTTGGAGGAGGAAATCGAAAGATGGCAGTAAAATACGTTTTTGTCACTGGCGGTGTTGTGTCAGGACTTGGAAAGGGAATCACGGCAGCTTCACTTGGAAGACTTTTAAAAGCAAGAGGATTTCAGGTAACCATGCAGAAATTTGATCCTTATATCAACATTGACCCGGGAACCATGAACCCCATCCAGCATGGAGAAGTTTTCGTAACAGACGATGGAACAGAAACCGACCTGGATCTGGGACACTACGAGCGATTCATTGATGAAAGCCTGGACAAAAATTCCAACGTGACTACTGGAAAAATTTACTGGTCCTTTTTACAGAAGGAACGTCACGGAGACTTCGGCGGAGGTACCGTGCAGGTAATCCCTCATATTACCAATGAGATTAAGAGCCGTTTCTACCGTGCGAAATCACCGGACGAAGACCGGATCGCCATTATTGAAGTAGGTGGAACTGTGGGAGACATTGAGAGTCAGCCATTTCTGGAATCCATTCGTCAGTTCCAGCATGATGTGGGACATGAAAATGCGATCCTGATCCATGTTACCCTGATCCCATATCTGAAGGCTTCCGGAGAGATGAAGACCAAGCCAACCCAGGCCAGCGTAAAAGAGCTTCAGGCAATGGGAATCCAGCCGGATGTGCTGGTATGCAGAAGCGAATATCCGCTTACCGATGATCTCCGTGCAAAGATTGCCCTGTTCTGTAATGTACCGGTAAGCCATGTGCTTCAGAACCTGGATGTGGAATACTTATATGAAGCGCCGCTTGCCATGGAGCGTGAGAAGCTGGCTGATGTGGTGATGCAGTCACTTGGCCTGGAAAAACGGAAACCAGATCTTTCTGACTGGGAGGAAATGGTAGAAAGCCTTCGCCATCCGGACAAAACCGTGAACATTGCCATGGTAGGAAAATATACACAGCTTCATGACGCATATTTAAGCGTTGTGGAAGCATTGAAGCATGGAGGAATTGCATGCAAGGCGAAAGTAGAGATCACCTGGATCGATTCCGAAGAGCTGAATGAGAAAAATCTGGACCAGAGACTTTACAGCGTAGACGGAATCCTGGTGCCAGGCGGCTTCGGCGGCAGGGGAACCGAAGGCATGATCCTGGCTGCGCAGTATGCCCGGGTTCATAAAATCCCATATCTTGGAATCTGCCTGGGAATGCAGATGGCCATTGTGGAATTTGCCCGCCACGTGCTTGGCTATGAGGATGCGAACAGCATTGAGCTTGCTCCGGAAACCACCCACCCGGTGATCGCACTGATGCCGGACCAGGAGGATGTGGAGGACCTGGGCGGAACCCTTCGTCTTGGAAGTTATCCTTGTGTACTTTCAGATGGTTCCTTATCCCTGGAACTTTTCGGACAGAAGGAGATCCAGGAGCGTCACAGACACCGCTATGAGGTCAACAACGCATACCGGAAGGAACTGGCAGAAAAAGGAATGACCATTGCCGGAACTTCCCCGGATGGCCATATTGTGGAAATGATCGAGATTCCGGCCAACCCGTTCTTTGTAGGAACCCAGGGACATCCGGAATTTAAGTCAAGACCGAACCATGCTCACCCGCTGTTCCGTGGATTTATCCAGGCAGCTGTAGATAAAAAGAAGAAAGAGGAAGCTCTTAATCAACAATAGAAAGGATGAGGAAAATGAAAGAAGTGATAAAGGAAAGGCAGGGACTTTACCGCCAGGAATTTGAACATGATAACTGTGGTATCGGTGCAGTTGTCAATATCAAAGGCAAAAAATCCCATGATACGGTTGCAAACGCATTACGGATCGTAGAGAATCTGGATCACCGTGCCGGAAAAGATGCAGAAGGCAAAACAGGTGATGGCGTTGGTATCCTCCTTCAGATTTCCCACAAGTTTTTCAAAAAAGCCTGTAAAAAAGAGGGCATCGAGATTGGACAGGAAAGAGAATATGGCATCGGCCAGTTCTTTTTCCCACAGCATGAGATCAAACGTGCCCAGGCAAAGAAAATGTTCGAGATTATTGTGGAAAAGGAAGGACTTGAATTCCTTGGCTGGAGAGAGGTTCCGGTAGTTCCGGAGGTTCTTGGACACAAAGCGAGAGAGTGCATGCCGTATATTATGCAGGCATTTATCAAAAAGCCAGATGACCTGGAAAAGGGAATCGCATTTGACCGTAAGCTGTACATTGCCCGCCGTGAGTTTGAGCAGAGCAATGACAATACTTACGTATGTTCCATGAGCAGCCGTACCATTGTATACAAAGGTATGTTCCTGGTTGGACAGCTTCGTACATTTTTCTCTGATCTGCAGAGCCCGGACTATGAATCTGCCATTGCGCTGGTTCATTCCCGTTTCAGCACCAATACAAACCCAAGCTGGGAGAGAGCACATCCGAACCGCCTGATCGTACACAATGGTGAGATCAACACCATTCGTGGAAATGCAGATAAGATGCTGGCAAGAGAGGAAAACATGGAGTCCCCGTATCTGGAAGGGGAAATGCAGAAAATCCTTCCTGTTGTAAACCGGAATGGTTCCGACTCCGCTATGCTGGATAACACCCTGGAATTCCTTACCATGAGTGGCATGGATCTTCCTCTTGCCGTAATGATCACCATTCCGGAGCCATGGGCAAACAATGA
>JAQXQS010000033.1 GCA_029101305.1 Clostridia bacterium
GTAAAGATTCCATAGAGGGGATCGGTATCTACCGCCTGACTGCGGATCTGATCCAATATCACCGGATCTTCCACTTGCTGATCCAGTTCTCCTGTAAGAAGAACCTTCCCTTCAAATCCCAGTTTTTCCAGATCCTTCAGATATTTTTCAGAAGTCACGATCACATCACTATCCAGGATTTCCAGAATCTGGTGTATCCTGGCTGCCGGCTGTTTCGTATCCAAAAGAACATAAAAGCAGCCTGCATAAACGGCCCCCATAAACACGCCAATGGTATCCACACTTTTTTCCATAAATACTGGTACTGGAGTTCTTGGCTGGAACCATTTTGTCAGTGCGGTACCGATCTTTCTGGCCCGAAGACGTAACTCCTCGTATGTGCATGCAGAATCCAGATCCGCAAACGCCGTTTTATCCGGGTACTTTACAGATGAATTTTCAAGATATTCCAGAATATTTGTCATCATACGCCCTCTCCCTTCAGTATATTTGCCAAAACCTTTGAATAATCAGAAGCAGCTTCCCCATTCATATGTCCATCATAATCTGTATAATCCTTCAGATCATGGGAAAATGCCTTGAAATACTGGGTGTTAAAATTCAGATAGGTAATTCCTTTCTGATCGAAATACTCTCCGAAATACTGCCATGCTGCATTGTAATTATCACTGTATGCTTTCAGTGTATTAATAGGAATCGGTGTAGTCACCGCCACAAATTCGATATTGTTTTCCTGGCAGAAATCGATTAATCTGCCCAGGTATTCCATATTCTGGGGATTTACCTGGTCTTCCTCAAAGAGCTTTATATTCTTCATTTTCAGTTTGGTAGTATCTACCGGATAACGCTCGATCAGACCACTTTCGTGATATTCCTGCGTATCACTTTTCAGATGGGAAACATCATAATCCTTGTTCCATTTCTGGGTAAATGTCTCTTTGACCTTTCCAAGCTCATATCCCAGGGAATACTCATACCATGGGAAAAGAACAGTCCTGAAATTGCATTTCGCAATGGAATCCCAGAAATACTCCAGCTTCGCCTTTGAAAACGGAAATTCGTGGTAGAACAAAAGGTAATTGTTTCCTTCTTCTTTTTCGGAAACAAAATATCCAGGATCGACCTCATAAATAATTCTTGTGGGCTTCTGCTTCTCTGCGATCAGCTTTGCAATATAATATGCGTCAATCCCATATTCTCCTCCGACGCAGACATTGTGCCCACTTCTCCCTGTGATTTCTTCCATTACAGCAGGGTCAATATCTGTCATTCCATGAGAAGTACCGAGGATAATATCATCATACGGTTCACTTACCACTGCGTGAATATCATTCCGCATAAAAGTGCAGGGATAAAGTGCCATATCCAGGCTGGCCAGAAGCGCTACGCACACTGCCAGCACTACAATTGTTTTTAGGATTTTCTTAAAATTGTGCATAAATAAAACCTCTCGCTACTGCAGTGGAACCAAATAATCCGATGGATACCAGCATGCAGAAATATATGGCAACTGTGACAGGAAGGGGAAGCTTCGCCAGTGATTCCCGGATTTTCACTCCACGCTCCTGCAGTACACCTACAACAAATAAGATCACGCATCCGATTCCAATGATCAGAAGCGCATATGGCGTAAAGGCAGTGCCCTGACGTCCCGCAGGGATCAGAAGCAGCTGTGACGGAGCAAAATGTGTGACAGACTGCTTCATCATATGGAATGCCTGTCCCACGCTGTCTGCACGGTCGAAATACATACTGATCACAACCAGGATAAATGTTCTTACGATTGTGAATATATAATACCAGTTTTCTTTACCAGAAATATGCAGCTTCTTTTTCCAGCTTCGGTAGTTGTCTGCCATTAATCCGCTGAATGCGATAATAATACCATTGTACATACCGTACACGATATATTTCCATGCTGCCCCATGCCATACACCTACCACAAAGAACACGATCAGATTCGCTATACAGATTGGAAGTGTACGGCCGATTTTCTTGCCAAAAGTTTTCTTGCCCCATTTTCCAAATTTTCCCATCCAGCCAGATAAGGTAACAGGGTAAAATACATAATCTTTCATCCAGGTTCCAAGGGTGATGTGCCAGCGATGCCAGAAGTCTGTAATGGATACGGCAAAAAATGGACGTTTGAAGTTCTCATCCAACTCAATTCCAAACATGGAGGCAATACCGATCACCACATCCATTCCACCTGAAAAATCCGCATAAAGCTGTATGGTATAAAACAGAACGCCAAGCAGTGCAACCCCGTTATATTTCGCAGGATCATCAAAAATAGTATCCGCAAAAACAGCAGCCCAGTCAGCCAGGATCATCTTCTTGGCAAAGCCCCAAATGATACGCTCAAAGCCTCTGGTAATGTTCCTGCCATCAAATTTATGCTCTGCATAAAGCTGCTGTGCAAGACGGCTGTATCTGCCTATAGGTCCCTGCAGGATCTGCGGGAAGAAGGATACAAACAAAGCATATTTAAAAGGCTGTTTCTCTGCCTTACATCTTTTCCAGTAAACATCCAGAAGATATCCGGAAGACTGGAAGGTATAAAATGAGATTCCCAGCGGGAGAAGAAGTTCCATTCCCCTTAAGTTCAGATGAAACAGGGCATTGATGTTTTCCACCGCAAAATTCGTATATTTTACAACTCCAAGCATTCCGAAATTAAGGAGCAGTCCAAGAATCAGAAATCTCTTTGCTCCTTTGTGATTGCCATTTTCTTCTCTTTTTTCGATAAAAAGAGCCATCAGCCATGTTACAAGGGTAGAAAACAGAATAAAGACAACATAACGTGGACCACCTGCTATGTAGTAGATATAACTGAAAATAAGAAGAACGATCCACTGGAATCTGTGAGGCACTATGTAATAAACAAGTACACTTGCCGCCACAAAAATTAAAAACAGATTAGATACTAGCGACATATTTTTCTCCTAAAACCGGACAGGGGCCCGCACTGCACTGTACAGTGCACGAGCCCCGTCCTGTAATTGTTCATATTACAATGCAGTCACCATAAAGGTAACATCTTTGCTTAATTCAAAAGGCCGTCATCCAGGCAGCCGTCACCGCCATCGTCACCGCTGTTATCGTAACTATAATCACTGCTGTCATCATAGGAAGAATCATCACTATAGTCATAAGAATAATCATTGCTGCTGTCATAGCTCTCAACAGGCTGGGAAGCAACCTGTGCTGCAGCTGCATCTGCTGCTGCCTGATCAGCAGCGGCTTTCTCTGCACTATAAGTATTCTTCTTTTCTTTGGTACTCTTTGTTTTGTAAGTACCATAGGTGATTCCATCTTTCTCGCGGATGGTAAGAGTTCCCAGATCTTCAAGAGCTATATTATGAACATCTGCAGTTGTCTGGTCTTCAAATGTAATGTGCAGATCATACATCTTCTGGGAAGGATCAACCTCTTCTGCTGTTTTCTCAGCTGTATTCTCACTTTTTGAGAAAAATACTTTTTTCTTTTCTTTTAAGTCAAAAGAATCATCTGCTGTCATCATATTTTCAGGATAATCGGCTTCTTCCGCGGTCTTAATGGCAAGACCGGTAATTTTTTTGGAAGTGGCATTTTTCATTTTAAAGGTAATGCAGCCATCTTTTTTCTCTCCAACGGTTTTCAGTTCCTCTTTCTTGTCAGAAGCTGTTTCCTTCTCATCTGACTCTTCGTCAGCAGACTCTTCAGATGCAGATTCTTCTGCTTCTGCACCGTCCTCATCTGTGATTTCCTGTGCCTCTTCTGTAGTGTCTGCCGCTTCAGCTGCAAAGCAGCTTACCGGTGCTGCAACAGCTACCAAACCTGCTAATAATGCGATTAATAATTTTTTCTTCATGATTTTCTCCTTATGTCCGCTTTTTAGTCTCTCATATCTCAGACAGTTGTTTTAACTCTCTTATCGTTATATTTGTAAGTTCCTTTTGTTCCGTATTTGAATTTATATCCGCTATGAGCCTTTGGATTATTCTTATAGGAATATGCAAAGTTCGGGTCATATACGTACCAGGTACTTCCGGATTTGATCTCACACCATGCATGTGCACCATTTTTACCATTTCTCTGAGGTACACTGCCTTTTACGAATCTTACCTTATAGCCTTTCACCTTTGCCATCATGCAGAAAGTTGCAGCCATAACATAGCAGTCACCTTTTCCGTTTTTGAAACCATAAGTTGCGTAATATTCCACTTCTTTCTGACCTTTTTTCGGTTTTCCAACATTGCCCCAGTATTTGATCTTAGTGGAACTCCATTTGAACGCTTTCTTCAGATTCCCGCCACATTTATCAAGACGTGCTCCTGCAAGCCCTTCCACGGTAGATACCTTTGTTGCAACACCAGTTTTGCTGATGCGATAGTAATTTTTACCGATCTTATAACCATATTTATTTTTGACAAGCTTGCCTTTTTTGTTATAGTATGTTTTACCATTTTTCTTATAGAAGCCAGTCTTCGGAATCTTGGTCTGCTGCGCCGGAGCAGGTGTCACTGTCTGCTCGCTCTTCACTACGGTTCCTGTAGTCTCACCAGCTGCAAATACAGGTGTTCCCATTGTAAGTGTCATACTCAGTGAAAGAATCACTGCCATTGATTTTGTAAATTTCCTCATACTCGTTTCTCCTTATTCTCTAAATCTCACAGCCGTCCATAATCTGCACAAGCTGTTAAATACTTTTTAAAGCCTCCCGAAATAACATCTTACAGGAAACATTTTCAAACAGAACTTAGCGTGCCTGGATACCATAAACGATCTCACTGCCATTTGATTTTCTGCCAAGCTGTACAGTGATATTCGCATAGGTTAAGGTAAGGTCTTTCTTTACACCAGGCATACAGCTGGAAGCAGTTTTGGTACGTGATGGCTTGCCGAGAAGCTTGCGCAGGTTCTTGGCATTTGCCATGTATTTAGATGCTTTCTTCAGCTGTGTACTTTTATTTGTTACACGAACACCATTTTTGTCAAAATAGTAAGGTGTTCCTTTCGTATCCGCGTACACGCCTTTTTTCACTTTACAGCCGTTTCTGTCAAATCCGTAATATTTCTTACCGATTTTCTTTACTACAACATTCTTCTTGCAATCATAAGCCTTCGGTGCAGCATAGGCAGCTCCGTTTTTTCCAAAGTAGTATTTCTTACTTTTGTCCCAGCAGTTTTTCTTCTTTACGCCATTTACGTAATAGTATTTCTTACCTTTCTCTGTGTAGATGCCATTCTTTTTAACAGTTGGTGCCGGTGTTGCTGCAGGATCTTTTATCGTAGATGTAACAGCATCGTTCGTGCCAGTCTGTGCATTTGCGATCACTGGTGTCTGAAGCATAAATACACACATTGCCGGAATGAGTAATTTTTTCCATTTTTTCATTTTCATATTCTCCTTTAATATACTTTTATTCTGTCAGGAGACTCAATACCGTGTCTTGCTCTGACAGTGTAGTCTTAAAACTGTTTTTATTATAACGCAAAAAAATTTCATGCTGTAAAAACAATTTTCATTATTATATCAAAATCTAATACTTTTTTCTACTTTTGCCGCGTAAAATGTATAAATTTAACTTTTCTGTAAAGACTTTTTCATACAGACAAGGAGGATTTTTACAATGGTATTAGCTGTGTTATTAATTATATTGTTTTTCGCACTACAACTATTAGTTTTATTTTGCTGCCTGGCTGCAGGGAATGATCCATATTCACAATTTCTTTCCGACCAGGAACAGATGGAATACCTGAAGCGGTGGAAAAAGGAGCATGATTACAGATAAGAGGAAGAGCAAAAAGGCAGCTGCTTAAAATGCACTGTCTTTTTGCTCCATTCTGGTATAAAAATATATCTGAACTGCCGTAAAATCTTTCATGCGAATTTCATATGATAATACACACAAGTCCGCCTTTGCTGTCGTTTACAATTTTCTGCATGGTGTCCTGAAGCTTCACCTGGCTTTCCTCACTGATCACAGCTAATTTATTCCGGATTCCATCCTGAACCAGCTGTTCAATGGATTTTCCAAAAATATTAGTCTCCCAGTTGCTCTCTCCCCGCGCTTCACTTTCTCCGATATAGGTAATCAGATCTTTCGCCTGTTGTTCCGTACCTACAATTGGAGCGATCTCGGTTTCAATGTTTGCTTTGATCATATGAATGGATGGACTTTTCGACTTAATTTTTACCCCATTTTTATTTCCCTGGCGGATCACAGCAGGCTCTTCTAACTGGATCTGGGAAAGTTCAGGCACAACTACTCCATAACCGCTTCCTGTCACTGCATCAAGGGCATCTTTTACTTTTACATATTTTTCTTTCATCGCTGCAAGCTCTTTCATGGTATGGATCAGCTCATATTCACTTTCCATGGGAATTCCGCTCATGTCACTGAGCATTTTGTAATAGTATTTATCATCTACCTGTACCCGTATCTGGACTGTGCCATCAGACAGATTCACACGGTCCAGAAGAGTATCCTGCACATAAGGGCCTTCCAGTTTTACTGCTTCCCTGGTAATATCACGGATATGAAGAAGCTTTTTCATACAGGATTTTATCTGGGAAAGGATCTGGCTTTTCAATTCGCTGACTGCTGGCAGCATCTCCACCCATTTGGGGATATAATATTGTAGCTGGGTGACTGGAAATTCATAAAGGATTTTCTCCAGGATCCTGGCAATGTCCTCTTTTTTCAGCTGTTCGCAATTAATGGACAGTACAGGCACCTGGTATTTCTCCTGAAGGGAATTCACAAGCTGCATCGTCTCTTCTTTATGGGGGAGCTGGGAATTTACAATTATAAGAAATGGTTTCGCCTGTTTCTTAAGTTCTGCTACTGTCTGTTCCTCCGCCTGAACGAAATTTTCTCTTGGAATTTCCCCAAAGCTTCCGTCTGTGGTGATCATTAGACCGATGGTCGAATGCTCCTGAATCACTTTCTCTGTTCCCACTTTTGCAGCTTCTGAAAAAGGAACGGCTTTTGTAAACCATGGGGTTTTGACCATGCGTTCTTTTCCCTCTTCTATGTTTCCTCCGGCATCTTTTACAAGAAATCCCACACAATCGATCAGCCGAACCTGAATTTCCAGATCTTCCCCAAGATTGACTGGTATCGCTTCTTTCGGAATGAATTTCGGCTCTACTGTTGTGATCGTTTTACCAGAGCCACTTAAAGGGAGCTGGTCTCGCACCTCTTTTTGCATTTTTTCATCCATTTCCGGAAGCGCTACAAGCTCCATAAATCTACGGATAAAAGTAGATTTTCCAGTACGGACAGGGCCTACAACGCCTATGTAAATATCTCCGCCGGTTCTGGCCTGTATATCGCGGTAAATCTGAAAATTCTCCATATAAAAAAGCCCTCCTGCATAATAGTTGAAAGGATCTGCGAAATTGTTCTCTTCGCATAAGCATACACTCTTCCTCTAAATATTATGCAGTCGGGCTTTTTATTATTCTTTAGTTACGATCAATAAAACTCATTATGCAGAAGCTTGTGCTCCTTTCCTTTCAGAAGTCCCTGATACAATTCCTGCACCATAGGGTTCTCATCAGATTTCTTGATCAGCATGGTATTGTCTGCATTATACAGGCCCTTGGCCCTTGCAGCCTTGGTTCTGTCTCCGGCACGTACCGGCTGGCCTCCACCCATGATACAGCCTCTGCGGCATGCCATAACCTCGATCAGGTGATAGCTTGCTTCTTTATTTTTCACTCTGTCCATAACGATCCTTGCATTCGCAAGACCACTAACTACACAGACATTAATGTCCATTCCCTTATACGGAACAGAAAATTCCTTAATGCCCTCATCTCCACGGACACCGCACTCTGCGATCTCACGCATGGTCTCCTTGGTATGATCCGGACTTAAGCGGCGGAGAACAGCCTCTGTAACACCACCGGTAACACCGAAGATAACACCGCCACCAGATCCAAAACCAAATGGCATGTCACATGCTTCCGGTTCAAGAGTGGCAAAATCGATTCCAAAGTTGTCAATCATACGGAGCAACTCAGTAGTTGTGATAACTACATCTGTATCCTGCAGCTCTTCTGTAAAGCTGTTCGGACGGATTGCCTCTGCCTTCTTGGCTGTACATGGCATGATCGATACCATGACTGTTTTCTTGCCTTTGGCATTTTCCGGATCACGGAAGTATTCTTTGATCACAGCTGACATCATTCCCTGAGGTGATCTGCAGGTAGACAGATTCGGGATATAATCCTTATACTGGTCTGTAATGAATTTCACCCATGCAGGACAGCAGGAGGTAAGTAATGGAAGGTTTTCCCCTTTCTCGATCCTGTTCAGGAATTCAGCGGACTCTTCCATGATCGTAAGGTCAGCACTAAATGAAGTATCGTAAATTTCATCGAAGCCCATTCTGTGAAGAGCATTGACAATCTTGCCCATTACACTGCGGCCCTTGGTCAGTCCATAATGATCGCCAACTGCCACACGGACAGCTGGTGCAATCTGCGCAACCACACGGACATCCGGATCAGCAAGCGCATCCCAGACTTCGTCCATATGTGTTCTGATGGAAATTGCTCCGGTCGGACAGAATACTCGGCACTGCCCACAGTTCACGCACTGTGTTTCTGCAATCTTTTTATTAAAAGCAGGAATTACAATAGCTTCCGTTCCACGATATGCGAAATTAAGTGCACCAATGCCCTGAAGCTCTTCGCAGGCACGTACGCAGTTACCGCAGAGAATACATTTATTCGGATCCCGGATCAAAGATGGTGAACTGTCGTCAATCTCGTAATGCTCTCTTGTATTCTGGAAGCGGATATTATGTACACCCAGACGGTGCGCCAGCTCCTGAAGGACACACTCTCCGCTCTTTACACAGGTGGTGCAGTCACGGCAATGTGCTGCAAGAAGCAGTTCCACTACCAGCTTCCGGTATTTCTTGATTTTTCCTGAGTTGGTATAAATTACCATTCCATCCCTTGGCTCCTCAGAGCAGGATGCAAAAGTCCTGCCTCTGTCATCCTCTACCGTACACAGACGACAGGCTCCGAATGTGGAAACCTCCGAGTGATAACAAAGCGTGGGAATATTAATGCCTGCCTTACGGATAACGGTCAGGACATTTTTTTCATCTGTAAATTCGACTTTTCTGCCGTCAATTGTCATTGTACCCATAATCTGTCCTCCCTCTACATTTCCACATATACTGCATCAAAGTTACAGTTGTCTTTACAGCTGCCACACTTGATACATACATCGTTATTAATATGATAAGGTGATTTGATCTTGCCGTAAATTGCTCCGACAGGACAGTTCTTGGCACATTTTCCACAACCGATACAGAATTCCGGATTGATATGGAACTGGCGGAGTGCAGTACATACCTTTGCACGGCACTTCTTGTCCCGGATATGCTCTTCGTATTCCTCGCGGAAAAGCTTCATGGTACTGAGAACCGGAAGGGGCGCACTTTTACCAAGTCCGCAAAGAGCCATACTCTGAACCATGGTAGCAAGCTCTTCCAGCTCATCAAGGTCGGACATTTCGCCCTTTCCTGCAACGATTTTCTCCAGGATCTCCAGCATACGCTTGGTACCTTCACGGCATGGTACACATTTGCCACAGCTCTCACGCTGGGTAAAGCTCATGAAGAAACGGGCTACTTCTACCATACAGGTATTTTCATCCATTACAACCAGACCTCCAGAGCCCATGATCGCGTCCAGTTTCTTCACAGAATCAAAGTCAAGAGGCGCATCCAGCTGGTCTTCCACCAGACAGCCGCCTGAAGGTCCACCGATCTGGACTCCTTTAAATGCGGCACCACTCTTCAATCCGCCGCCAATATCATAAATGATCTCCCGAAGCGTTGTTCCCATCGGGACTTCGATAAGACCTGTGTTCTCAATGGCTCCTGTAAGGGAAAAGGTCTTGGTTCCCGGGCTTCCTTCCGTTCCGATAGTGCGGAACCAGTCAGCACCCTGAAGAAGAATCTTCGGAACATTGGCATAGGTTTCTACGTTATTTAATACAGTAGGCTTACCCCACAGACCTTTCTCAACTGTACGCGGCGGTTTCACACGGGGCATACCTCTGTTTCCTTCTATGGAAGAGGTCAGTGCCGAACCTTCACCGCATACGAAAGCTCCTGCACCACGGTTAATGTGAAGGTGGAAATTCACACCGCTTCCAAGGATGTTTTCACCAAGCAGACCGTATTTCTCAGCCTGGGAAATGGCAAGGCGGAGTCTTGCTACAGAAAGAGGATATTCTGCACGTACATAAATGTATCCATTCTCGGCGCCAACTGCGTATGCGGCAATAATCATACCCTCGATCATCTTATATGGATCACCTTCCATAACGGAACCATCCATAAATGCACCAGGATCTCCCTCATCACCATTACATACTACATAGCGTGTTTTCTCCACCTGTCTTGCTACCTGGGACCATTTCTTGCCGGCTGGGAAACCGGCACCTCCACGTCCACGAAGACCGGATCTGGTAATCTCATCAATAACTTCCTGGGGAGTCATCTGGGTGACTGCCTTGGCAAGCGCCTGAAAGCCTCCTGCTGCAATATATTCATCAATGGATTCTGCGTCAATCTTACCACAATTCTCCAGAACGATTCTTGTCTGACGGCTGAGGAATGGAATATCCTCAGGCTTGGGACAGACTTCGTCCCCATGACGGTAAAACAGACGATCCACCGGCTGTCCCAAACGTACGGTACGCTCTACGATCTCCAGACAGTCTTCTTCCTGAACATGCACATACTGATATCCATAAGGCTCAATTCTCATCAGGGGTCCCAGTTCACAAAGTCCCTGGCATCCGGTCTTGATCACACCCACATGTGGAATGTCTTTCTGCATCTCAATCTGTACACCATCAATTCCCTCACAGAGTCTTACCATCTCATCATAGATCTTCTGTGCACCGGAAGCCATACATCCGGTACCGGAACAGACGAGAACGCGGCATGTATAGCTCTGGATATTCTGTTCGATCTCGGCTTTTTTATTCAGCAGATCTTCTTTACTGTTAATCCTCATCCATTCTCACCTCTCAATCTGTTAATAAGCTCAACCGCCTTCTCTGGGGTCATCTTAGGGTGTACTTCGTCATTGACCATACATGTCGGAGCAAGTCCGCAGGCTCCAAGACAGGATACGGTCTCCACAGTGAACAGCATATCATCTGTGGTATGTTTCTTGTTGCTAAGTCCCAGTTCCTTCATAAAGGCTTCCTTAACCGGGATTGACTTCCTTACATGGCAGGCAGTTCCATCGCACACCTTAATGATATATTTCCCCTTAGGCTCAAAGGAAAAGTTCTCGTAAAAGGTAGCAACACTAAACGCCTTGGCTTCTGTAACGCCAATCTTCTTGGCAACATAGGTCAGAAGCTCTGCAGGCAGATACCGGTACTCTGCCTGAATGTCCTGCATGATGGGAATTAAAGAAGCAGCACATGGCTCGTAGTGCCCGATAATCTCATCTGTCTTTGTGTAACATGACTGATCCAACATTCCTGTTAATCCTCCTTACCTGCCAGTTCTACCTCTGGCCCTTTTGTGAATATTTCACCATAAGGTTTCCGGCATTGCGTATTTTTTAACGAATATTGCTAGTTTTGTATTCATTATTATATATTTTTTTGTTTAATTTAGCAAGCAATTCCTGATAAGTTTATTAATTAACAATTATATATGCACAATTTAAAGAGCTCGAATTTAATAAAAAATGTTAAAATGCCAGATATAGCCTATGTTTTCACATTTTTAGCTATATCTGGCATTCTATTTTCTCATCCACCAATCTGTGCCATGATATGGGATTCTTCTTTTCCATTCTTTTTTTCCTGGAAATTATGGCCTGCCGGTTTTTCATAGATTACCTTTTTAATCGTCTCGCGAAGTTCTTCATCCGAACAGCCCTTACGGATCTTCGCTTTCAGGTCAGCTCCGTTCTCAAACTGAAGACATCCTTTCAGATAACCGGTAGATGTCAGACGAATCCGGTTGCACTGGTCACAGAACTTATGGGACAGGGCACTGATAAAGCCAATCCTGCCCTGAAAATTCTCAAGTGTATAATAATGACAGGGACCATTTCCAAGAGTCTCCTGCGTGGGCCGCATAGGTCCATAAGTCTTCTCCAGAAGCTCTTTCACCGTCTCTTCATTCTTTGCTGTAAATTCCTTTCCTAAACCAATAGGCATCATTTCGATATACCGAACATGAAGCGGCTTCTCCCTGGCAAAAGCAGCCAGCTTTACAAGATCCTCTTCACACTGAAAAGTAGGAACACAATTCAGCTTTACTTTCAAAGAATGGTAAGAAAGGGCAGCTTCAACTCCCATAAGTACCTGATCCAGTTCTTCTCTTCTGGTAAGCTTCTGGAACGTCTCTTTATCCAGCGTATCCAGACTGATATTTACTGCATCAAGTCCGGCTTCCACAAGTCCCGGAAGCTGTTCCTTCAGCAGAACACCATTAGTAGTCAGGGTAACCTGCCGGATTCCTGGAAGCCTTTTTAATTCTCTAACAAGGGGGACACAAATTCTACGAACCAGAGGCTCTCCTCCGGTCAGCTTGATTCTGGAAATTCCAAGTTCACTGGCAAGACTGCAGATTCTGAGAATTTCATCCAGCCCCAGTAATTCCGTTCTCGGAATGTGATGGATTCCCTCTTCAGGCATGCAGTAGATACATCTCAGATTACAGCGATCCGTAAGTGAAATCCGCATATAATCAATCGTTCTTCCATACCGATCAAGCATAATCCATTTCATCTCCCTCAGAGATCACACCGCCATGAATGACCCTTGCAAACACCCCTTCTCTTGGCATGATGCAGTCTCCCATGATTTGAAAGATCTCACAGCCATTGTGGCATTGCTTGCCGATCTGGGTAATTTCCAGGATTACCTCATTGCATTTCAACCGTGTTCCAACCGGCAGTGTCTTAAAATCAAAGCCCTGTACGATCAGATTTTCCCCAAAGGCTCCATCTTGAACCGGAGCTCCCTTCGCCTTAAATTCTTCTATTTTTTCAAAGGACAGAAGACTGACCTGACGATGCCAGTTTCCTGCATGGGCATCCTTCTCCAGTCCATAATTCTCGATCAGCTTTGCAGTGTGGACATTGACCTTCTGTGTTCCTCTCTTCTCACTGATGTTCACTGCCATTACTTTTCCCATCTTGTGTTACCTCCGTGTAAATCGTATCTTTAATAGTACCTTATTCTGCCAGGAAAAGCAATGACAAGTTAGGCCCGGATATCATTCAATTCACCCTTAAGTTAACATGAATGAAATGAAATCGTCAGCAGCTCAAAAAAGCTCTCCAGCAACACTGGAGAGCCCTTCTTACGCTTGTACACAGGATACACTAATAAGTGCATCTTATATTTTATTCTCTTGGCCGCCGATTAAGCGTTCACCTTACGCATAGCAGCTTCTACCACGTGACCTACCAGAACAGATGTGGTTACACTTCCAACTCCGCCAGGAACCGGTGTGATTGCATCTACGATTGGCTCTACTGCTGCATAATCAACATCTCCGCAAAGCTTTCCTTCTGCGTTTACATTGATTCCTACATCGATTACAACCTGTCCTTCTTTCACATAATCAGCACCAACAACGCCTGCACGGCCAGCTGCTACGATAATGATATCTGCCTCACGTGCTACAGATGGCATATCTACAGTTCTAGTATGGCAGATGGTCACAGTTGCATTTTTCTTAACCAGCATCATAGCTGCAGGTTTTCCTACAACAAGACTTCTTCCGATCACAACTGCTTTCTTTCCGGTGCAGTCGATTCCATAATGATCCAGAATCTCCATACATGCCTGTGGGGTACATGGTGGGAAGCCAATCTTCTTACCAGTAAATACACCAGACATGGAAAGATCTGTCATACAGTCAACATCTTTTTCTGCAGCAAGTGCGTTTTCAATTACCGCCTGATTCAGATGCTTCGGAAGCGGACGGAATAACAGAACACCATGAATGCTGTCGTCTTTGTTCACTTTGTCAATTACTTCAAGAACCTCT
>JAQXQS010000034.1 GCA_029101305.1 Clostridia bacterium
AATGAGAAGGTTGAAAATGAAACTATTGCAGATTCCAATTGGAATACTGCTTCTGCTACCGGTTCCATCACCGACGCCTCCGACACCGTAACCATCACCAACACCAAGGTTTCCACCATCGACGTCGGTGTCATCACCTCCAACGCCCCATACGTTGCCATGCTGCTTCTTGTGGCTGCCGCAGCATTTGTGTTTGTTCACCGCCGCAAAAACATGATCGAGGAGTAATGAAGCTATGAGCAGGATTGTCCTGAAACTTCTGAATGGAATATATGGATGGATCATCAGTTCCGTGGTCATGGTGTCAGCTGTGTATGCGGGGTATTCCATGTGGGATAATTCCCAGATTTATCAGGCGGCAGAAAATGTCCAGGACCAGATCCGTCAGCTGAAGCCGGATGAGGATGCAAAGGGCGGTCCTGGTTTTGACGAGCTGCGGGCATTGAACGGAGAAGTGGTGGGCTGGCTCACTGTGGACGGGACCAATATTGATTATCCCATTTTACAGGGAGACACTAATCTTGACTACATGAACAAGGACGTGTATGGAGAGTTTTCCCTGGCGGGCAGTATTTTCCTGGATGTGAGAAACAAGCCGGACTTTTCCGACAATTATTCTCTGATCTATGGTCACAATATGGACGAGCATCTCATGTTCGGTGATCTGGCTCTCTTTAAGGACAAAGAGTTTTTCCAGAAAAATACCACAGCTACCGTGATGATTCCAGGGGAAAGCCGGAAGTACCAGGTAGCTGCGGTTCTACAGATTTCAGCAGGAACGGAGGAAATCTTCAACCCGGATAAATGGAAAGACAACTTGGACGGACTGGGCAAATATCTGGAAGAGAACAGCATCTGGTATCATCAGCAGCTGATCGACCTTCTGAAAAAATCACCAGACCGGATGGAGGCGGTTTCCCTGGTTACCTGTTCCGATGGAAGCACCAATGACCGTACCGTTCTGATCCTGGTAAGGGAAAATCCGAAGAAACCGCAGATTCCGGATACCCCGGGTGGTGGAGACACTAATGGTGGCGACGATAGTCCGGGTAACGGTGGAAATACTACGCCAGGAAGCAATGATCCAGGAAATGGTTCTTCGGGAAGCGATATCTCCGGAAACGGACCGAAGAAAACAGGGGATACCCAGAACCGGGATCTCTGGATGTATCTGATCGGGGGAATCATTCTCTTTATCATTGGTTTTGAGACAGTGGACCGTATCAGAGAAAAACGTCATAAGGATTAGAGCCCTTTTCAGACAGGCTCTAAAGTGCAGTAGATTATGAAAAAACTTAAAAAAATACTGTATCCTGTGTGTGCAGTGCTTCTTCTTATTGCAATATGGAATGTGTGGAAGATAGATGCCTCCACAAAGCAGACTAAGGAGCTCTATGATAAGTTGTCCAGCCAGGCGCAAGCCGGGCTGGACAACAAACATGAAGGAAATGAGCAGGGGACAGATGATCAGGAAAATGTCTCACAGCAGGAAGCGCAGAAGGATACTCCCAGTGAAGAGGAGGCAGAATCAGAAACTTCTCTTGCCAATCCCTGGCTTGTGGAGTTACAGGAGCAGAACCCGGAGCTTACAGCATGGATCCGGATCCCTGGCACAGTGATTGACTATCCGGTGATGCAGACCAAAGAGGACAACGATTTCTATCTGGATCACGATTTTGAAGGAAATGAAAATCCCCACGGGGCTTTATTCCTGGATGTAAACTGTCAGGAAGATTCCGAAAACCAGATCATTTACGGCCATCATATGAAAGATGGAACCATGTTCCAGAATCTGATGCTGTACAAGGATCCGGATTTTTGCCAGGCAAACGGGATCATCTGGTACGATACCCCAGAGGCGAGCACCTGTTATCAGGTAAAATTTGTAATGCTTCTGTCTGATACGGATGCACAGAAATTCCCTTATTACAAATGTATCGATCTGTCTGATGAGCAGATTTACCAGGGCTTTCTGAAACAATGCAGCCGCTATGCCATCTGGTCAGCAGACAGTCTTCCCGACACTGGCACCAGTCTTCTTACTCTTTCCACCTGTGAATATTCCCAGAATGATGGCAGACTGGTTCTGGTTGCCGCAGAAACTGAGGTCGGAGAATCTGAGAACTGACGGAACCTGACCAAAATCACAAGACTACGGCAAAGTGCCACGGTAAAGCACGAAAAATTCAGTTGACAAAAGAAGGGGTTGTTGCTATAATAACCTCCATGAACAAGGGCGTTCTTCAGAAGGGTAGCTTTCTGAAGTGCGCCTTTTTTGTTTAAATAAAGAATCATGCAAGATTGGATGGATGAGGGCATGAGAATGAAAGAAGGAGAGAACACTATGGGGAATTACACCAGAGAAGAAGTGTTACAGATGGCAGAGGACGAAGATGTAGAGTTCATTCGTCTTCAGTTTACCGACATGTTCGGTACGTTAAAGAATATTGCAATTACCGCGAGGGAGCTCCCCCGGGCACTGGATAACGAATATGTAGTTGACAGTTCCTATATTGCAGGAATCGCAGGGGAGAAGGAGCCGGATATGTACTTACATCCGGATTACGATACCTTTACCATTCTTCCATGGCGCCCGCAGCAGGGGAAGGTTGCCAGACTGATCTGTGACATTTATCGTTCCGACGGAACACCTCTTGAAAAGAGTCCCAGATATATCCTGAAACAGGTAGTGAATATGGCAGCAGAGCAGGGCTATGTATGCGAGGTGGATCCGGAATGTGAGTTTTTCCTGTTCCACACAGACGATAATGGCATTCCTACCACAGTGACTCATGAAAAAGCAGGATACCTGGATATCAGTCCCCTGGATCTTGGGGAAAATGCAAGACGTGATATGGTTCTGAACCTGGAGGATATGGGATATGAGATCGAATCCTCCCATCACGAGACAGCCCCGGCACAGCATGAGATCGATTTTAAATTTACCGGTGCAAATGAAATGGCTGACTGTGTTATGACTTTCAAAATGGCAGTCCGTACCATTGCCAAACGCCATGGGCTTCATGCCACATTTATGCCGAAACCACGGGCTGAGGTCAATGGTTCCGGTATGCACATTCATTTTGCATTATATAAAGACGGCAAAAATATATTTGCAGATCCTTCCGATGTAAACGGACTGAGCGAGGATGCTTACCATTTCATCGGAGGACTTCTGGCACACAGCCAGGAAATGGCTGCGATCACCAATCCTCTTGTAAATTCTTACAAAAGACTGGTGCCAGGCTATGATGCTCCTACAGAGCTGACCTGGACAAAGAATAACCAGAACTCTCTGATCCGTATTTCCAATCTGAGAACAGACAGCCTGGCAATCGAGCTTCGAAGCCCGGACGCAGCAGCCAATCCTTACCTGGTATTTGCAGTCTGCATTGCTGCCGGACTGGACGGAATCCAGAGAAAATTATATCCCACCAAAGCTTCTGACCGTTCTTTCTCAGAATCGGATCAGAAGGCGATGAATATTGGAAATCTTCCGCTGAATCTGGATGATGCCATTTCTTATTTCGAGAAGAGCACCTGGATCCAGTCCATACTTGGCAAAAAGTTCTGTGAGG
>JAQXQS010000035.1 GCA_029101305.1 Clostridia bacterium
GCTGGGGCTGCCTGCATGAAGGCTTCCCTGGAAAAGGGCGAGGTTGTCACACTTCCTCATGTCAATACCATTGCAGATGGTACTGCAGTACAGACTCCTGGTTCTCATATTTTCCCATATATCCAGGAAAATCTGGATGGAATCATCACTATTGAGGACGACGAGCTGATCGTTGCATTCCTTGACATGGTAGAAAATCACAAGATGATCGTTGAGAACTCCGGTCTTTTGACTGTTGCAGCACTTCGCCACCTTGATTTTAAGAACAAGAAGGTTGTTTCTATCTTAAGCGGTGGAAATATGGATGTTATCACAATGTCTTCTGTAGTACAGCATGGTCTGATCCAACGGGACAGAATCTTCACAGTATCTGTACTGATCCCGGATAAGCCAGGTGAGCTGGTACGTGTTGCTTCTATTATTGCGGAAAACCAGGGCAATGTAATCAAGCTGGATCATAACCAGTTTGTAAGCACCAACCGTAACGCGGCAGTAGAGCTGAAGATCACTTTGGAGGCATTTGGTACCGATCATAAGAATCAGATCGTGAAGGCACTTGAGACTGCAGGCTGCAGACCGAAGGTGATCCGTGCAAGTCTTTAATAAAAAATGATACAGTGTAAATATAAGGAGTAGCAAACTATGAAGAAGGTAATTTTAACAGGAGACCGTCCTACCGGACGTCTTCATGTGGGACATTATGTAGGTTCCTTATCGGAGCGTGTGAAGCTTCAGAATTCTGGAGATTATGATGAGATTTACATTATGATCGCAGATGCCCAGGCCCTGACTGACAATGCAGAGCATCCGGAGAAGGTGCGCCAGAATATCATCCAGGTAGCACTTGACTATCTGGCATGTGGGATTGATCCGGAGAAATCCACCATTTTTATTCAGTCCATGGTTCCAGAGCTTACAGAGCTTACGTTCTATTATATGAATCTGGTTACGGTTGCCCGTGTACAGCGTAACCCTACCGTAAAATCCGAGATCCAGCAGCGTAATTTTGAAGCAAGCATTCCGGTTGGTTTCTTCTGTTACCCGATCAGTCAGGCGGCAGATATCACAGCTTTCCGTGCTACCCAGGTTCCGGTTGGAGAGGATCAGCTTCCGATGCTGGAGCAGTGTAAGGAAATCGTACACAAGTTTAATACCGTATATGGAGAGACTCTTACTGAGCCTGAGATCGTGCTTCCATCTAACAAGGCCTGCCTGCGTCTGCCGGGTATTGATGGCAAGGCGAAAATGAGTAAATCCCTTGGAAACTGTATCTATCTTTCTGATGAGGCAGACGAAGTGAAGAAGAAAGTCATGTCCATGTTTACAGACCCGAATCATCTTCGGGTACAGGACCCTGGAAATGTAGATGGCAATCCGGTATTTATTTACCTGGATGCGTTCTGCAAGCCGGAGTATTTCCCGGAATTCCTTCCGGATTACCAGAATCTGGATGAGTTGAAGGATCATTATAAGAGAGGCGGACTTGGGGATGTTAAGGTAAAGAAGTTCCTGAACAATGTTCTCCAGGCTGAACTTGGCCCGATCCGTGAGCGCCGTAAAATGTGGGAGCAGCGTATTCCGGATGTTTACGATATCTTAAGAGAGGGCAGCAAAGTGGCAGAAGCGAAAGCAGCTGAGACTCTTAAAGATGTGAAGGCATCTATGAGAATCAATTATTTTGATGATGACAGCCTGATCCAGTAAGATGTTTTACTTTGTAAAGAAAAAATACTTGACACAGCTTGCAAAATACGTTATGATACCCAAGGTGATAACGAATGGAAAAGTTTGTAGAACGTACTTTACTCTATGATTTTTACGGAGAGCTTCTTACGAAGAGACAGCAGCAGATCTACGAGAGCGTGGTTCTGGAGGATTATTCTTTAAGTGAGGTTGCAGAGGAACTGAATATCAGCCGTCAGGGCGTGCATGATATGATTAGACGCTGTGACAAGGCATTAGAGGGATATGAAGAGAAGCTGCATTTGGTAGAGAAGTTTGTGAATATCCGGGGACAGGTACGGAAGATACATGAGCTTGCATCCGGATATCACGCTGATGATATAGTGGCAATATCCAATGTTATTTTAGAGGAGTTATAATTCATGGCATTTGAAAGCTTGACAGATAAACTTCAGAATGTATTCAAGAAGCTTAGAAGTAAAGGCCGTCTGACAGAAGAGGATGTTAAGATCGCTCTTAAGGAAGTTAAGATGGCACTCCTTGAAGCGGACGTTAACTTCAGAGTTGTGAAGCAGTTCACAAAGTCTGTACAGGAACGTGCAGTTGGACAGGACGTGATGAACGGACTGAACCCAGGCCAGATGGTCATCAAGATTGTTAATGAAGAGCTGGTTAATCTTATGGGAAGCGAGACTACAGAGCTTCCGATTAAGCAGGGAAATGATCTGACTGTTATCATGATGGCAGGTCTCCAGGGTGCTGGTAAGACGACTACCGCAGCCAAGCTTGCAGGTAAGATCAAATCCAAGGGTAAGAGACCTCTTCTGGTAGCCTGTGATGTATACAGACCGGCAGCGATCACACAGCTGCAGGTAAATGGTGAGAAACAGGGCGTGGAAGTCTTTACCATGGGTGACAAGCAGAGCCCGGTGGACATTGCCAAGGCAGCAGTAGCCCATGCCAAGGCGAATCAGCAGAATGTAGTGATTATTGATACAGCAGGACGTCTTCATGTTGACGAGGACATGATGCAGGAGCTTGCTGATATTAAGTCTAATATTGAGGTGGATGCTACAGTTCTTGTAGTAGACGCCATGACAGGACAGGATGCAGTCAATGTAGCCCAGACCTTTTCAGAGAAGGTTGGAATTGACGGTGTGATCCTGACCAAGATGGATGGTGACACAAGAGGTGGTGCAGCCCTTTCCATCAAAGCCGTGACAGGCAAGCCGATCCTGTATGTAGGTATGGGTGAGAAATTATCCGATCTGGAGCAGTTTTATCCAGAGAGAATGGCATCCCGTATCCTTGGTATGGGAGATGTAATGAGCCTGATCGAGAAAGCTGAGGCAGCTGTTGATCAGGAAGCAGCTCAGGAGATGTCCAAGAAGCTGAAGAAGATGGATTTTGATTTCAATGACTATCTTACCAGCCTTGAGCAGATGAATAAAATGGGCGGTATTTCCAGTATCCTGAATATGCTCCCGGGAATGGGAAGCAAGATGAAGGATGTGGAGAGTATGATCGATGAGAAAGCAATGGACAGAACGAAGTCCATTATCCTTTCCATGACTCCACAGGAGCGCTCCAATCCGGGAATCCTGAATATTTCCCGTAAGAACAGAATTGCTAGAGGTGCTGGTGTGGATGTTGCAGAAGTCAATCGCCTTGTGAAGCAGTTTGAGCAGAGCAAGAAGATGATGAAGCAGATGCCGGGCCTGATGGGCGGCGGCAAAATGGGTGGTAAAAGAGGCGGCTTCAAGCTTCCTTTTTAACATATAATAATCAAATTAAACTAATAAAGAGAAAGTAAATTGGAGGAAAATTAAAATGGCAGTTAAGATCAGATTAAGAAGAATGGGACAGAAGAAAGCACCTTACTATAGAATCGTTGTTGCAGATTCCCGCAGCAAACGTGATGGAAGATGTATCGAAGAGATCGGTACTTATGATCCGAACCAGGAGCCAAGCGTATGCAAGGTTGACGAAGAAGCAGCTAAGAAATGGCTTGCAAACGGTGCTCAGCCTACAGAAGGTGTTGCTAAGATCCTGAAACAGGCCGGAATCGAGAAATAATCGAATTATCTTGCAGGCCAGGGAGGTGTGTAATGAAAGAATTAGTAGAAGTAATTGCAAAATCTCTTGTTGAAAATCCGGATGAAG
>JAQXQS010000036.1 GCA_029101305.1 Clostridia bacterium
GGCAAGACCAGCTGAGTCATAGCCACGGTATTCCAGTTTCGATAAACCATCCAGAAGGATGGGCGCGGCCTGGGAATGGCCGGTGTAGGATACGATTCCGCACATAAAACATTTTCTCCTCTTAAAATTTAAACATTTTCACCAAAAGTATCTGATCTATCCGGATTAAAAATCTCATTACAGGTCATCACAGTCACCAGATTCTCCGTCTGGGAAAGGTTGATAATATTATGAGTCCATCCAGGAATCATATAGATTGCCTCAATCTTATCTCCAGATACCTCAAATTCTACCATCTCGCCAGTATTAATGTTTCTCTCCTGAATCAGTCCATGACCAGCAACTACAATGAAAAGCTCCCACTTGGAGTTATGCCAATGCTGTCCTTTGGTGATTCCCGGCTTGCTAATATTGATAGATACCTGACCACAATCCTGGGTATGTACCAGTTCTGTAAAAGAGCCTCTGTTATCTACATTCATCTTCATAGAGTATTTGAACTTTTCAGTTGGAAGATATGTCAAATAAAGGCTAAATAGCTTTTTTGCGAAAGAACCTTCTGGCATTTTCGGCATCATAAGAGTAGATGGCTGCTCTTTGAACTGCTGCAATAGATCTACAATCTCTCCTAAAGTCACCTTATGAGTTACTGGCACATAGCAGTACCGTCCACTGATATCCGCAACTGTTTCGACACCATCAAACTCACAATGCTGCTCTTTTCCTTCTAGTAAATCAAACATTCCCTCAACCAGATCATCAATATAAAGCAGTTCCAGTTCCGTAGAACGGTCATTTACTGTAAATGGTTCATCATTTGCAACAGCCCAACAAAACGTAGAAACAGCTGAATTATATTTCGGTCTGGAATGGCCCATCAGATTAGGAAAACGATATACCGCTACCTTTACATCATTCTCCTTTCCATAATCAAAGAATAACTCTTCCCCTGCTTTCTTGGAAAGTCCATATTCTGAGTTTCCAAAGCGTCCTGCAAGAGTAGCCTGGATAGAAGAAGAAAGCATAATCGGTGCTTTATTTCCATATTTCTTTAAGGTATCCAAAAGCTGGGAAGCGAAACCAAAATTTCCTTTCATAAAATCTTCTGGGTTTTCCGGACGGTTAACACCGGCAAGATTAAATACGAAATCTGCCTCTTTACAATACTTCTCTAACTGCTCTTTCGTAGAATCAAGATCATATTCAAAAATCTCATCTACGGAAATTCCTGGTCTTGTTCTGTTTTTGTTATCCCGTATATTTTTTAAATTATTGACAAGGGCTGTTCCAACCATTCCCTTGGCACCAGTCACTAATATTTTCATACTATGCCAGTTCCTTCCTTATACATCTTTTCTCCATACCATCTTGTTAACAACGCCTGTATAACTCTGAATGATTTTTACAACCTTAGTGCTCACATTTTCTTCTACGTAATCCGGTACCGGAATTCCATAATCACCATCTTTGTTCAATTCTACAGCTGTATCTACAGCCTGAAGCAAACCTTTTTCATCAATACCAGAAAGGATAAAACAAGCCTTATCCAATGCTTCTGGACGTTCCGTAGAGGTACGGATACATACTGCCGGAAATGGATGTCCTACAGATGTGAAGAAACTACTCTCTTCTGGAAGTGTCCCAGAATCAGAAACAACAGCAAATGCATTCATCTGCAAGCAGTTATAATCATGGAAGCCCAACGGCTCATGCTGTATCACTCTTGGATCCAGTTTGAAGCCAGTCGCTTCAATTCTTTTACGGGAACGTGGATGGCAGGAATACAGAATCGGCATATCATATTTCTCAGCCATTTTATTAATCGCATTAAATAAACTAAGGAAATTCTTCTCCGTGTCAATGTTCTCTTCTCGGTGTGCAGAAAGGAGAATATATTTTCCCTTCTCCAGACCGAGTCTGCTATGAATATCAGATGCTTCAATTTCAGCTAAATTGTTATGAAGAACTTCCGCCATAGGAGAACCTGTTACATATGTCCTCTCCTTTGGAAGTCCACAATCTGCC
>JAQXQS010000037.1 GCA_029101305.1 Clostridia bacterium
GACGCGTTCGCGACATATTTTTCGATTTTGGTAGTTTTTTGGGTAGTTTTTAAAGAAAAAAGCCACTCCTTAAAGGTTAAAGAATGGCTTAAATACAAAGAAAATGGCTTTTTGATTTACAAATTACACTTTAAAGCGGTATCCTACACCCCAGATTGTCTCAATATACTGTGGCTTCGCATTGTTATACTCAATTTTCTCACGGATTTTCTTAATGTGAACGGTAACTGTAGCAATGTCGCCCACAGATTCCATATCCCAGATTTCCCTGAAAAGCTCCTCTTTGGTAAATACTCTGTTTGGATTTTCAGCCAGGAACGTAAGCAGATCGAATTCTTTGGTGGTAAACGTAGTCTCTTCTCCATTTACCCACACACGGCGTGCAGTCTTATCGATCTTGATCCCGCGGATTTCGATAATGTCATTTTTCTGGACTGTAGAGCCGATCAGTCGGTTATAACGCTCCATATGCGCCTTCACTCTGGCTACAAGTTCACTTGGGCTGAATGGCTTCGTCATATAGTCATCTGCCCCAAGACCCAGTCCGCGGATCTTGTCAATATCATCCTTTTTCGCAGAAACCATAATGATCGGAGTATTCTTGGCTTCCCTTACCTGGCGGCAGATTTCGAAGCCGTCTACCTCTGGAAGCATAAGATCCAGAATGATCAGATCAAAATCTTCTTTCAGAGCCTTCTCAAGTCCAAGATCACCTCTGTTACATATTACCACTTCAAATCCGGAAAGCTCCAGATAATCCTTCTCAAGCTCCGCAATTGCCTCTTCATCTTCAATAATCAGAATTCTGCTCATTTCATTGGTACCTCCTGATATTTTCTAAGCACGAAATACATGATCGTGCCGATTCCCAGTCTGCTGGTAGCCCATACTTTACCACCATGGTCTTCCAGGATCTTCTTCACAATGGAAAGACCGATTCCACTTCCTCCCTTGGAGGAATTCCGTGAAACATCCGTGCGGTAAAAGCGGTCAAATATATATGGCAGATCTTTCGGACCGATTCCCTTTCCATTGTCTTCGATCTCGATCTGGATAAAATCTCCCACATCCTTGATGCGGATCTGAATGATTCCTTTGGGCTTGTCCATGTATTTGATGGCATTACTGATAATGTTATGGATAACACGGCGGATCTGCTCGCCATCTGCGATCACCATAACATCTTTCTCTACATAATTTGCATACACCAGCTCAATTCCTTTGGTCTCCAGCTCCAGACCAACCTCTTCTGCACAATCCGCGAAATAATCCTCCACATTCAGTTTGCTGAAAGTATAAGGAATACGGTTGGTATCAATCTTGGAATAAAAGGTCAGCTCATTGATCAGATGATCCATCTCGTTAGTCTTATTATAAATGGTTCTCACATAACGGTCCATTTTCTCCGGAGTGTCTGCCACACCGTCCATAATTCCCTCCACATAGCCTTTCACTGCTGTGATAGGCGTCTTCAGATCATGGGAAATGTTACTGATCAGCTCTCTATTCTCTTTTTCCATAAGATTTTTCTCTTCTGTGGATTCCTTCAGACGGCGGCGCATTTCCTCAAAGTCCTGGCAAAGCTCAGAAAATTCATCTTTTCCCTCCACATCCAGGACGAAATCAAGATTTCCCTCTTTTATATTCTGGGTCGCCTTCTTTAATTTCACCAGTGGAACGGCAATGCTGCGATATACCCATAATCCAACCACAAGTGCAACGGAGATCAGGATCGCAAATGCACTGATAAACAGATCCTTCGCCATCAGATGGACTCTGCCCTGACTGTCCGTGGAATCTGTTATGGAAATATCGTATACGGTCCCGTCACTCTCAGTCACCGTCTGTGCTGTCTCCGTTTTCTGTGCCTGTGACTGGCTGAAGCCATACAGGGTCGCAGCAAAAAGAAGCAGCGGCATGAGAATGATCATGGTAAATCCCAGAACGATTCTTGTTTTTAACTTCATAACAGTTCTATCCTCTTTCTAGTTTCATTTATATGAATTATAGCATAAACTGTTCTTTCTATCTCTTAATTTTCTATAAAAAAACCAGGGAGAAACCCGCAAGTCTCTCTCTGGCTTTTTTATTTCCGTTTCTATTTATTTTATCTGCTCTTATGCAAGATATTTCTTCAGATCCTCAACCTTATCCAGGTGCTCCCACGGAAGATCTACATCTGTACGGCCAAAGTGTCCATATGCAGAAGTCTGTTTGTAGATCGGACGGCGAAGGTCAAGCATTTTGATGATTCCAGCCGGACGAAGATCAAAGTTCTCACGGATGATCTCTACAAGCTTGGCATCTGATACTTTACCTGTTCCAAATGTCTCTACATGAACAGATGTCGGATGTGCAACACCGATTGCATAGGAAAGCTGAATCTCACACTTGTCAGCCAGTCCTGCTGCAACAATATTCTTAGCAACATAACGTGCTGCATAAGCTGCGGAACGGTCAACCTTTGTACAGTCTTTTCCGGAGAAAGCACCGCCGCCGTGACGTCCTGTTCCACCATAAGTATCAACGATGATCTTACGTCCTGTAAGACCACTGTCTCCATCCGGTCCACCGATTACGAAACGTCCTGTAGGATTGATAAAGTATTTGGTGTCCTCATCTACCATGTCTGCAGGAATGATCTCATCAAATACATATTTCTTAATGTCAGCGTGGATCTGTTCCTGAGTAACTTCCGGGTCATGCTGGGTGGAGCATACAACCGCATCAATACGTTTTGGCTTGCCATTCTCATCATATTCTACGGTTACCTGGGTTTTTCCATCTGGTCTTAAATATTTCAGAGTACCATCCTTACGCACCTTGGTAAGCTGACGGGCAAGCTTGTGTGCCATGTTGATCGCATATGGCATATATTCTTCAGTCTCATTGGAAGCGTAACCAAACTGGATACCCTGGTCACCAGCGCCGATAGAGTCAAGCTCATCCTCATCCATCTGGTTTTCTTTCTGCTCAAGTGCTTTATCAACACCCATTGCAATATCTGTGGACTGTTTGTCAAGTGCTGTGATTACTGCACAGGTATCAGCATCGAATCCAAATTTTCCACGGGTATAACCAATTTCGCGGATTGTCTGTCTTACGATTGACTGGATATCGATATTTGCCTTAGAAGTAATCTCACCCATAACCAGAACAAGACCTGTTGTTGTAGCAGTCTCGCAGGCTACACGGCTCATTGGATCCTGTGCTACTAAAGCGTCCAGAATCGCATCGGAAATAGCATCACAGATTTTATCCGGATGGCCTTCAGTTACAGATTCGGAAGTAAATAAGATTTTTTCCTTGTTTTCCATTCTTTTGTTTTTTCCTTTCTTTGCTGGAGCGAAAACCAACACTGCACTGTATCAACATTATGCATGAGCTTTCGCAAAAAAAGAACAGCCCGGACAAGCGGACTGTCTTAAAAACCACGTTTTATATAAACAATCCTCTTATTGTTCGATCACTCGCTCAGGTTGGCACCTTCCTCTCTTTCGAGGGGTTGCCGTGGCTTCATAGATCCTATGTATCTCCACCACTCTGAATAAAAGGCTATTCTTCAGTTTTCCTGTTGCAAGCAATACAATATACTGATTGCTTATAATTGTCAATAGACATTTGCTATCATATGACTAATCTGACTATTTTTTATCAATGAAACTCCTGAAAACAGTAGATAATCTATTTCTACCAGCGTAATCTGTAATTCCATCAGCCTACACGCAGACGGAATTTCTGGATCTCCTTCTCACTGGAAACCCGCTCGATCTCAGCGCCAAGGCTGCGGAGCTTCTCCTCGAAGTTCTCATAACCACGCTGGATATACACAATGTCATCCACAATAGTAATTCCCTCTGCTGCCAGACCGGCAATTACGAGAGCGGCTCCTGCACGAAGATCCGGTGCGCTTACTCTTGCTCCTGTAAGCTTCTTCACACCATCAATGATGGCAGAATTACCCTCAACTTTAATACAGGCTCCCATTCTGGAAAGCTCATCTGCATATTTGAAACGATTCTCAAAAATACTCTCTGTCACAATGCTGGTTCCCTCTGCAAGCGCCAGGGTAACAGCGATCTGCGGCTGCATATCAGTAGGATAGCCCGGATATGGAAGAGTCTTAACGTGAGTACGGTGAAGCTTGCCAACTGCGCGGACACGTACAGCGTCATCAAATTCCTGAACCTCACAGCCGATCTCTTCAAGCTTGGCTGTGGTAGCTTCCAGATGCTTCGGGATTACATTCTTCACAGTAACGTCACCACCGGTGGCTGCCGCTGCAAACATAAAGGTTCCAGCCTCGATCTGGTCCGGAATGATAGAATACTCTGTGCGGTAAAGCTTCTCAACGCCCTTGATACGGATCACATCTGTACCAGCTCCCTTGATATTCGCTCCCATGCTGTTCAGGAAATTGGCAACATCTACCACATGCGGCTCTCTGGCTGCATTCTCAATAATAGTACGTCCAGGTGCAAGGGAAGCTGCCATCATAATATTAATGGTCGCTCCTACAGAAACTACATCAAGGAAAATATGGCTTCCGTGCAGATTAGATGCTTCTGCAACAATAGCACCGTGAAGGATGTCCACCTTCGCACCAAGTGCCCTGAATCCTTTCAGATGCTGGTCGATCGGACGGCTTCCGATGTTACATCCTCCTGGAAGCGGAACCTCCGCTCTTTTATATTTGCCAAGTAAAGCACCAAGAAGATAGTAAGATGCACGGATCTTCTTGATATACTCATAATCTACACTTACATCACCGATCGTAGAACCATTGATCTTAACCGTTGACTTATTGATTCTGTCAACCTGCGCACCGATGCCAGCGATTGCTTCCAGTAATACATTGATGTCTCTGACGTCAGGCAGATTCTCGATCAGGATCGTCTCATCCGTCATAATAGCTGCTGATAAAATAGCCAGCGCTGCATTCTTGGCACCTGCTATCTCTACTTCACCTACAAGCGGATTTCCACCTTTAATCACATACTGTTCCATAACACACCTCTATTATTCTTACTCCGCGAGCAAACAGGGCTATCGCATTTCATCTGCAATACCCCAAAGCTCTCCTCTGATCTACAGTTACTTAATTAACCCCTGTCTGTAGTGTTTCCAAAAGTGCCTGCAGACTTGCTTCCAAATCTTTCCCTTCTTCATCTACCACAATGTCTGCATATTTCTCATATAAGGGAACACGCTCCTCATATAAACTCTCCAGCGTCTGTCCATCTTTAAGAAGAACTCCTCTCTTCTTAAGATTTCCAAGTCTTTTCTCAAGAGACTCCAGAGAAAGTCTGAGGTAAACTACCTTCCCGATTGATCTCAAGTGTTCCATCGCTTCACTGCAATATACCACACTTCCCCCAGTAGCAATTACAGTATTCTCTGTTTCTATGGATGCATTTACGCGGTTCTCGATGGCCTTGAAACCTTCTTCTCCTTCTTCATCAATGATCTGATAAAGACGTCTTTTTTCTTCTTTTTGTATTAAAAGGTCTGAATCTAAAAATTCATATCCAAGTATTTTCGCAAGAACAACGCCCAGTGTGCTTTTACCGGCACCGGGCATTCCAATTAATGTAATATTATTCATTTTCATTCGATATTCCCTTTAATAATAACACAAAAGATATATTATTGCAATCCCATTAAGAATTTGTTACTGTTTTCCAATTTTTTTCTCTGTCTGACGGCGTGAACTATTGCGTTTTTTCCCCTTCTTTACGCTATATCCAAACGTCCCCAGCTTCTTTCCAAGCCCCAGATATTCTCCATGGGAATATACCATCAGTTTTGACTGGTTCAGCTGAAATTTATTGTTTTTATCCATATAAGCTTCATCCGCATGTACTGCCACAACTTCTGCCAGAAACATGTGATGGGAGCCCAGCTTTTCAATTTTCTTAACCTTACATTCAATGTTTACAGGAGACTCCCCGATCATAGGTGCTTTCACATAATCCGCTTTTTCCCTGGTAAGATGAAGCTCCTGGAATTTATCCACATCCCTGCCGGAACGCACACCACAGTAATCCGTAGCATATGCCAGTTCCTCTGTGGTAAGGTTCAGAACAAATTCCTTTGTCTTGCAGATCATATCATAGGAAAATCTGCTGGGACGTACCGAGATGCTTACCATAGGCGGGTTGGTACACGCAGTTCCTGCCCATGCTACGGTTATAATATTGTCATTGCCATCGCCATCTGTAACACTGACCATTACAGCTGGAAGCGGGTAAAGCATATTTCCTGGTTTCCAGGTCTGTTTTGCCATAATTTAATTCCTCATATCAGTTAAAATCATTTGCCATGATCTGGGCAGCTTCCATCATTGCCGGAATCATCTGTTTCTTACGGGAAACCACGCCATTCAGATGGAAACAGCCATCTTCAGGATCCTGGTGGAACGCAAGCTGAGCCATTTCCTCGCTTCCTTCCCCGTAATAGATCACATCTGAAGATTCATCCATAATATTGGTGAGCATAAAGTAAACGCGGGTAATTCCATGACGGCCGCACTCGCTTACCATAAATGGTTTCAGACGTGCTTTGATCTCCTGCAGTTCTTCCTCGTCCATGGAACTGATCTGTCCAACACCAAAAGCCACGTTGCCCTCTGCAATAAATTTCTTGTAATCCTGATAGAAAATTTCTTCAGGAGCTTTATCCTTCAGATTGCTTCCTGCCTTGAACATTTCCCGTGCGAAATCTTCAATCTTAATATCCGCGATCAGGGCCAGCGCACTTGCTGCGATCTTATCCTGCTGTGTGCAGGTAGGTGAACGGAACATTAAAGTATCAGAAATAATAGCAGCGCAAAGAAGTCCTGCGATCTTAGGCGGAATCTCAAGTCTCTGCTCGTCATAGATCCGGTAAAGGATCGTTGCTGTACACCCAACCGGCTCATTTCTGAAGTTAATTGGTTTCATGGTCTCAAGAGAACCAAGCTTATGATGATCGATGATCTCCAGAATTTCCGCTTTCTCAATATTATCAACTGCCTGGTCTTTTTCATTATGATCTACAAGAATAACCTGCTTCTTGTGCATATCCAGGAAATTACGTCTGGAAATTGTTCCCACACATTTTCCCCGCTTGTTGATAACCGGGAAAGCACGATGACGATGCTTAATCATAACATCCTGAATATCATCTGTGAAATCCTCCGTGCTGAAAGTTACCAGATTATCTTTTTTCATTACATAATTTACCGGAATACTCTGGTTGATCATCCGGGCAATTGTGTAGGTATCGTATGGAGAGGTGATGATAATGATCTGTCTCTCATGTGCTTTCTGGATTACCTCTTCGCAGACCTGGATATTCATTCCTACAATGATACAGCTTACATTCAGTTCAATTGCTTTCAGCTGATCCTCTTTACGATTTCCAAGAATTACCATATCATTTTCTTCGATATAGTCCTTCATCATCTCCGGATCAGCTGTTCCGATTAGGATTTTTCCCTTGGTAAAATAACCGTGGCCATTGCCTTCCACGATCTCACCATCAAGAGTATCCTTGATCTTATTATACTGTGTTCTGGCATTAGCAAGAAGATAGCTGTCCTTGGTATCCATGTAAATATCTGCGATGTCACCGATGGTTACAATTCCTTCCAGTTCATCTTCACTGTTGCAGATCGGGAGAGTAACAATCCCTTTATTCTGCATCATATCCCAGGCATTTTTCAGGGACATGGTACGGTCTGCATCAGGCTTTGGACGGATATCCATATCCTTTACCTGGGTTCCGATATTTCCCAGATATGCCGGCGGCTGTACACCAAAACGGTTCAGCACATACTGGGTTTCTTCATTGATCTGACCTGCACGTCTTGGAATGTAGCGCTTGGTCTGGGTGGTTCTGTTTTTGATATCTGCATACGCAATCGCAGAACAGATGGAATCCGTATCCGGATTCTTATGTCCCATTACAAATACTTTCTGATTCTTCATTCACATTCTTCCTTTCACATTAGAGCCTCTTCAAACAAGCTCTAGTTCACTAGTTCAATTTAATATTTGCGAATAAAGAACCAAGAGATGTAGTTGCTTCCTCGCCGGACTGTGGAATCTCAATTTCCTCTTCTTCCACTTCTTTCGCCATCATATCTGTAGCTTCCTTGATGCTCAGGCTCAGTTTACCATCTTTAACTGCTGTGACTTTTACCTTCACCTTATCCCCTACAGCAAGCACTTCAGATGGTTTACGGATTCTCTTCTCACAGATCTGGGAAATGTGTACCAGACCGGAAACGCCGTTTCCAAGATCAACGAATGCGCCATATGGCTGAAGGCTTTCTACCGTTCCTTCTGTTACAAAGCCTGGCTGGATATTGGAAATTTTATTCTTTCTTTCCTCTTCAGCTTTTTCCCTTAAGATTTCTTTTGCAGAAAGGATCAGCTTCTTATCGTCTTTATTTACATCGATTACCTGAACCTGAATATGTTTATTCAGATATTCATTGGTGTCTTCCACGTAGCTAAGTGCCAGCTTGGATGCCGGGATAAACCCACGCACGCCTTCTACATAGGCTACGGCACCGCCGTTTACCACGCCTTTTACTACTACATCCAGAACCTCGCCAGTTGCTTTCAGTTCTTTTAATTTATCCCAGGCAAGAACGTCTGTCGCCTCAACCTTGGATAAAAGGATGTTGCCGTTTCCATCATCTGTTCTCACTACTGTAGCAGAAACCTCATCTCCCGGATGTACTTCTTCTTTTACGTTAAATCCAGGCTCTCTGCTGTAATCCTCTACCGGAATGATTCCTTCTGCATAATATTTTAAATCTACAATAATCTCTTTATCATCTACACTCACAACGGTTCCTGTGAGAATGTCGCCTTCTTCAATTTTCTTAAAAGAAGCTTCAAGTTCAGCTTCGTAATCTTTCATTGTCTCTGCCATAGCTGATGACTCCTTTCTCAATTCAATATAGGAAAAACTCCGTTAGCCAAAAAATATTTTCAAAAAAATAAAGCCAAAAACAGGTATCTTTCCCATGTTTTTGGCTTCATTATAGCACACCCCCTTTTAGTTGCAAATAAATTTTAAATGTTAATTTGTCACCTCCTCTCGCTGCAAATATATTTTATACCGTTTCCAGAATAGGAAAATCTTCTTCTTCCAGATCACCTCCAAAAAGCTCGTCAATATTCTCCTGCGTAAGTACCTTCTTATTCTTAGTTTCCGGATTAAACAGATCATACTGTTCCAGCCGGAATTTGGTGACCTGCTGCGGTTTCTGTCCTCTTACGAACAGCCACGCATCACCTACCGGCATATTCAGAATATTATCAGCTGTTTTATTAGCTTTAATACTGATGTATTTGGCAGTATTTACATCCTGCCCGCCAAGATACAGGCAGGTATCACAGTTGTTGATGATCGTCTTCGCACGCTGCTCGCCATACATGGAGTCCAGCTGTGTGAGACTCTGTAAGATCAGACTCACATAGATTTCCCTGGAACGGATCACGGATATGATCTTGTCAAAATCCGGAATTACTGCATTGGATGCAAAGTCATCCATAATGAATCTTACTGGTACAGGAAGCCTTCCATCATCCTGGGAGTCTGCAAATTCACAGAGCTCATGCAGAGCCTGTGCATAAAGCAGATTCAGAAGCCTGTCATTTGCCCGGTTACTGTCACTGACATTGATAAACAACGCAGTCGGTCTTGTTCCCATGTATTTGAAATCCACCTGGAACTTGTGGATAAACAGCTGCTCACATTCAGGATTGGAAAAAGGACTCAGCTTTTCACCCAATATGAATGCTGCACTGGCGTTGGTCTTGTCTGCGGCTTTCGTGTCCTTAAAAAGATGCCACTTTTTCACCGCAAAGCTCTCAGGATGCAGCAGTTCCCATTCTTCCATCAGTACATCCAAAGTATCTGTTCCAAGAAGCTCCTGAAGTCTGGCTACTTTTCCCAGATGATGTTCATTTTCCGGAAGTGCTTCCAAGATATACGCGATCAGCGTGGATGCCTGCATGGCAGCTGCATAATCCCAGAATGGATCCTTCATGCATTCCAGCGGGCAGATGTTCTGGGCCAGCATTTCAATATCCTGACTGTTGTAGCGGGTCACCTTTTTGCCGTCTACCATCACCTGCTCCTTGCCTATGTAGTTCAGCGGATTATATCCGATGGCTGAATCTCTCATATTCGCAAGGTTCAGATTCCATATCAGAAATCCCCGGCTCTTCAGCTCTGGTTCCAGCTTTTTGTAAAGCTGGTTCTTGGTATCTACCACGATTATGCTGTTGTCACTTTCCATAATGTTTGGAATTACATAGCTTCTTGTTTTTCCTGCACCACTGACACCTATGATCAGGTCATTGTTGTTAAGCCCTGTCTCCCAGGTATTATTGTTGATATACTTGTCCTGTGCCAGAATTCTGTTGTGTAATCTTTTATTCATAAATACGTTATTTTTCATTTTTTTGATCTCCTTTTTTCTTTTCTTAGTGTTTTTTACTGCCATTTGTTTTATTTAAATGGCAGTTCCTCATCTACTTTTTTTCTCTCTTTCTCACCCGCTGGTTTCCGCTTTTTCTTTGGCTTTAGCTGGATAGCAGAATCTGCAAGCCCGAACCGGATCGCTTCTTCTGCTGTAAACCAGGTATCTTTTGCTGTCTTTTCATAGATTTCATCGATGGTTCTGCCTGTCTCTGCTGCCAGCAGTCCGCCCAGGATCTGCCTGTTTTTCATCAGATCCTCCACTTTTTCCGACAGGGAGACGGCGCTGCCGGTCAGACCATTTCCAGCGATCAAAGGATCGTGGATCATCAGTCTGGAATGTGGTAACATTTCCCTGGTATCTCCAGCTGCAAAGAGGACCGCTCCAAAGCTTGCAGCAGTTCCCATGCACACTGTTCGAATAGGACATTTGACGGACTTCATGGTATCGTATATAGCAAATCCGCTGGAGACTTCTCCTCCGGGACTACTAATGTACATTGTAATTTCCTTTTCGCTATCCTGGCGTTCCAGGTATTTCAGCTGAAGGATCAGTGCTCCTGCACTTTCCTGGTTGATTTCTCCCAGGCAGTAGATTTCTCTGTTGCTCATCAGCTCATCCATTAAGGAAATGCTGAAATATCCGTTACTGGTTTCTTTAATAATTCCTGGTGTATAAGTTGTCATAATTTTTAATTTCCTTTCTTTTTCTGTTTTATTTTTATTGTTGTTTTTATTTTTTTCTCATTACAGCTCTCGCTTATTTTCTTATGCTTTTTTATTTTTTTCTGTTGTTTTCACTTCTGTTGACTTTTTTGGCTTTTATCCCTCCTTTCTTTCAGCGCAGCTCCCGCAGCTCTTATTTACTCTTTCACTTTAGCGCTCGCAGCTTTTATTTGCTCTTTCGCTTTAGCTCCCGCAGCTTTTATCTGCTCTTTCGCTTTAGCTCCCGCAACATTTATCCGCTCTTTCGCTTTAGCTCCCGCAGCATTTATCCGCTTTTGTTGTACGGTAAATTTCTGCGAAAGGTTCTATGAACAGCCATAGCTTGTCCTGATAGTTCATATCCCTGATGAAGTAATCGCAAAATTCTGATATACTGAAATCCATGTTCACTTCATCTGGATTGGTGAAATCATCGCAAAGTTTGCGGATGCAGGTAATCTTTTTACCTGTAATAGTTTCCAAAGCCTCATTGATATCCCACAATGAGGCTCCTGCCACAAACTGTTGCCAGTAATCTCCATATTCACATGGAAGGATCCCGTTCCACGCATTATATTCGAATTTCTTTTTCTTAAATCTCTTTAAGTTGTAAATTCTGTTCATACGCTTTTCCAGCGGCAGCGGTTTCTCTGCTTCCAGCTCAGAATAAGCTTCTTTTTCTTCCAGGCAGTCCCATGTTGTTGTATCATTCTTATAAACACGTACTGGCTTTCCTTCCAGACGCAGATCCACAATGTCGTATGGAACGCGCATGTCGTCAATGATCCTTCCGGTTCTTTTGGAAAATGGATCTCTGTGAAATTGCTCTGAAACAAATTCACAGACTTCACCTACTGTGAGATCCGGATAAGTTCCCATTTTCCGCGGGCCGCCCATCCGATCTATTACATTTTGATAGGCTTCCCGCTTGAAAAACATGAAATCTGCAAAGGATAATTCTGTAATATATTCCATTACTTTGCAGATAACCTCCTGGTTGGTGAGCACGCCGTGGCGCACATTTTTAATTCTTTTTTCCAGTTCTCCGTTGGTGATTTTTTCTTCGTAGATTTTTTTCATTGTTGTTTTTCTCCTTTTCATTTTAAATTTTGATAATTTTCATTCTGTTGTAATTTTATTTTTTCAGAATTTTGAAGTTTATTTTTTATTTTTCTTCATTTATTCTCCCGTATCTTTTATTCATGTTTTTATAATTTTGTTGTTTTTCTTTTATGTTTTTATTCTGTTCTGTTGTATTTTTTGTTGTATTTTATATTCTTTTATTCTGTTGTAAGAAGAACTTATATTTACTTATCTTTACTTCTAAAACATACAACGATTTGTAATATTTTATGATAAATAAAAAAATCCCTGTTTTCACAAGGATTTCACTAACATTTACATTCTATTTTAAATCATTAGATATTTCATTTTAAGCATCAATAATATATTATTAAATATTAATTATTTCGTTTTATAATGCATAAATAACAAAAACAGGCACATTATGCCAACGCATATTCCCCCCTGAAACGAGGAGTGCCCCGGCAGTAACTGCCGGGGCGATTATTATGAAAAAATTTTATGTGTAATGGTGTCATTACAACGTCTTCTGTGTATGTTCTTTCGAACTGATTATATAGTACCAGATACTTATGAACAAACTATGAACGAATAATGAACTTTTGGTTTATTTGCACAATTTATTCTTTCTTTTTCCTCTTTTTTTATAAAATTAACACATTCTTATTTTTACTTTAGCTTGGTAAAGTTATACATTTTGCACATTTTATTATTCTTATTCGAATAATCCTTTAACAAAATCGATCAGTTTCGCAACAAGACCCTTGGCATCATCCTTTGTAACACCCATGTCCTGGAGCTTGTTGTAAACAGAATTTACATCACTTCTAAGTGCATCCTCATCAATCTTCGCATCCAGAACCTTGCGCACTACGGAAACAAGGGAATCCACGTCAGAATCAGAAAGTGATACTCCAAAGTGATCTGCAGCCTGGGTAACGGCGCTTCTTACCTGGTCATCTGTGATATTCTGCTGATCCACAAGATCCTTGGCATACATAATAATGTCCACTGCCTTGCCAGGATCAGAAGCAAGGAAGTCAATTCCACTGTCCAGAAGACTCTCTACAACTTCTGTATCACTGGATGCCATAACCGGCATCGGCATAGAACAAGCAAGAACTCCTGCAAGAATAAGTGCTGCTGATTTTTTCATTTTTATCATGATAGTTACCTCCTAGTTAATTTTCTGTTCATAAAGTTCCGAAATCTGGTCACATTTCCAGCTTTTTTCCATATCCACTCAAGAATTTTTATTCTCCTGGAGTAAGATTCTCATTCTGCAATCTGATAAGGAAACCTTCTCTGCCCCAGATTTCAGCATATTATACTACACCATTTTCCCGAATTTGTAAAATGTATCTAAAAATTTGTAACTGTTCAAATCCATTTGGCTCTGAACAGTTACAAAAGTTTATCAGTTACAAATCTTTTTAATTTCGTTCACTAATTTTTCATAAGATAAACACGATTCTTTCAAACTTTCCCGATATACTAACATCATAAAAATAATAACAGCCAACATTATTTTTATAAAATTTCTTTTTCATATGTCAGTCACGAAAAGTGATTGACTCTCCTTCCTTTTAAAAAATATATTTGAGACAAAATAAAAATCACCCGACTAGCCACCGGGTGATTTTTATTTGTATAAACTTTGCTCAAAAACAAGAAAGAATCCTGCCTTGCAGGATTCTCCGCCTGCGGCGGGTCGCTTCATGCGACATCTACCTCAATTTATGAAACGCATTTGCCAGATCCGCGAATTCCTTCAACGTAAGTGCCTCTCCCCTTACATTTACCGGAATCCCTGTTTCTGCCATTGCTTTCTCGATTTCTTCTTTTGAGAAATCCAGCTCCTGCGAATTCTTCAATCCATTTACCAGAGTTTTGCGGCGCTGGTTAAAGGATGCACGGATCAATCTGAACATCAGCTTCTCATTCTCCACCTGCACCGGCGGCTCTTCATAACGAACCAGCTGGATCACAGCACTTCCAACCTTCGGTCTTGGCATAAAACAGTTCGGCGGAACATTTGCAATGATCTGCGGCTTCGCATAATACTGGACTGCCAGCGATAAAGCCCCGTAATCTTTGGTTCCAGGTCCTACCTGCATCCTGTCTGCCACTTCTTTCTGCACCATAATGGTGATGGAAGAGATGGGAACATGATTTTCGAAAAGTCCCATAATGATCGGTGTGGTAATATAATAAGGCAGATTGGCAACCACCTTAATGGGCTTTCCCCCATTTTTCTCCTGTGCAAGTGCTGCAATATCCACCTTCAGGATATCCTCATTGATCACAGTCACATTATCCCAATCCTTCAAAGTATCGTTTTCCAGAATGGGAATCAGTGTTTTGTCAATCTCCACAGCCACAACTTCTCTGGCAGCCTCAGCCAGATACTGTGTCATGGTACCGATTCCAGGTCCGATTTCCAGGACAAAATCATCCTTCGTGATCTGGGAAGCCTCTATAATCTTTTCTAATACGTGAGTATCGATGAGAAAATTCTGACCAAACCTTTTCTGGAAAGCAAAATTATACTTTTGAAGTACTTCAATGGTATATTTCGGGTTTCCTAAATAAGGTCTGGTCATGTTCATTTCCTCTTTCTTTTTATATTTTTGATAAAATTCCTGGACGGCAGCCATAAATGATTCTTGCTTGCATGAGCGAATTTATGGATATCGGACAGGCTAAACCGAATGAGTAAGTAGGGCGAGCCCAGATTACGAATTCGGTCGGCAGTTACGAGAGTGCCGCAGGCACGGAGTAACTGACTTTCATAGATGTCGCCACCATGCGACATATCCTTATTATTTATTTGGCAAAATCTTTCTCATAGAGTACCGTAAATCCGTCACGGTCTACTCTCTTCTTCTTGTTGAATTTCAGAAGTCCCCCCTGGGATTTCGCCATTGCAGTATCGAGCATTTCCTTAACTGCACCAATGTTCATCGGCTGGTCTTCCTTCTGATTCACTCCGATCAGATTGTATAATGCAAGCATTCCCATCTGGTCGATCTTATAGCCATTCTCTTTGGTGTAAACTCTTGCAAAGTTTACAAGCTCATCATTGGTAAATACCGGAATATTGATCATAGATGTAAACTTCTTCGCAAATTTCGGGAATCTTGCGATCAGCTTACGCATTCCGATCTTCTCATCCTCAATGATAACAGTAAGTCCGTCTGTACGGAAATCCATGGCTTTATCCAGAATCTCTACCGTTTCCTGAGTCAGCTGGTTTGCATTTTCGATTACAAGGAAACCACCACGCAGCTTATTTACCACCTTCGCAATATCCATCTCATTTAACTGGTCAGCAAATACATAAGCCACTTTGGAAGCCGGCAGATTCAGTTCCTTACAGATTGCAGGAATCAGGCTTGCAATCAGTCTTGTCTTACCAGTCTCTCTTCCACCCATAACGATCACATTACCAGTTTTGGATGTCTTATCAGCTGCAGCCATCTGTACATCACAAAGTGCACTGATCAGCTGCTCCTTCATTCCCGGAACTTTCACAAAATATGTAAACAGCTTCTTCTCGTCATCTGTAAGAGCTTTTTCTCTTGGAACGATATCAGCAGGATTGCGTTTCTCCTTTGGCTGAATGGAATCGATGAACTGCTCCAGCTCTTCTTCCTCTGAAAGCTCTTCTTCAGGCGTCTCGTCCTCATCATCCTCGTCGAAATCGAAATCTTCTTCGGAATCATCTTCAGAATCAAATTCTTCTTCGGCCTCATCCTTATTTTCGACTGTTTCTTCTCCAGCTTCCTCCTCTATAACAGGAGGAACATCTTCATCTTCTCCAATGCTCTCCTTAAGAAGTTTGGCAATAAATTCATCCTCGGACATGGAATCATCAGAAGACTCCTCCTTACGTCCAGCCGGACCATTCATAAATTCATCCTCAGCAGCCTGAAGATCCTCCTCAGAAAGGAATTCCTCTTCTTCAAGCTCCACAACCGGCTTCTTCACTTCCGGTTCAGTCTCTATTTCTTCCTCATCCGGTGTAATGACTTCTTCCGGAATTTCTTCAGCTTTTTCTTTCTTCTCAGCCTTCTGCGGCTTCCCGGAAATTTCCTTGGCAGCCTCAGCGATCTCTTTATTTTCTTCCTGGACCTTCGCTTCATCTGGCTGTTCATCCGGAATTTCAATTCCCTGCGCAGAAGCAGCTGCAAGGATCGTATCCTCCAGGTTAAAGTTGGAGAAATCAAATTCCGGTTTCTCTTCTTTTATTTCCTCTGTTTCTTCATTTTCATCACTGTAAAGATTCGTCTGCGCAGGTGCTTTCGGTACTTCCACCTCTTCTGCAGACATATTCTTCATGGAATCCGGAATATTCAGTGTGGGCATTTTCAGACTTTCAGCTGCAGGTGCATCTGCCACTGCTGAATGTTCCACCTCCTCAGAAATTTCACTTCCGGCTTCAGCAGCTCCCTTTTCATCTTCCGCTGATGCAATTTCTTTCTGAACTGTATTCTTCACCTTGCCAGCCTCCGGCTCAAGCTCCGGAACACTCTCATATTCTTTCTCAGCAGCCGGATCACGAAGCATTTCTTCCTGAACGCCATTTGTCTCCTCAGAAGAAACAATGCTTTCCTCAGTCTCGTCCATCTTACGGTTACCGAAAATGTCACGAAGTCCCTTGGAAATCTTGTCCTGAAGACTCTCTACCCCATCCAGGTCCTCATTCTTGATCTGAATGCTCTCAATGCCATCATTACTCTGGTCTTCTTTTGTCTTCTCTTCCTCCTGAACCTTCTCTGCATCTTCCGGTTTCAGAAGCTTCGGTACAAACTGCTGCTCATACCGCTCTTTTTCCTCACCAGTAAGAACACCCATGCGCTGTTTCAGGTCCATGGCCTTCATCACATAGCTGCCCTCATTAAACCAGAGAATGATCTCATTACAAAGCTCAAGGCATTTCTCCTTATCGCCATCCTGATAATACAGTTTGGCAAGCTCGTAAGACCATTTCTCGGTAAATTCCTTCTCCTTATACTCTTCCAGAACCTTGATCTGCTCAGCAGCCGGAGCCTTCTTCGCTTTCAGGATCTTATATTTCAGAATGTACTGGGTGTTATCATTAGGTGCAACTTCCCTGTACTCCTGATAAAATTCCACTGCCTCAGAAATCTGTCCCAGCTTCAGGGATACTTCCACAAGACGGTAAAGAATGTTCTTTCCGATAGAGGCTCTGTGATAAGCAAGGAGGAAAATTTCCTTACTATCCTCATACCGTTTATTGGCAGCGTAAATCTCACCAACCACACAAAGGGTACGAACATTTTTCACACGGCGCCAGTCGATGCTGTCTACAACGTTCACGGCTCCTTTGTAATCTTTCTGTTCTACTAAATGGTTAATCTCTTCAAGTTTAACCCGAAATTCCTCTTTGTCCAAATTTTTCACCAACTTTCCATAGTTAATGCCAGTTTAGCATATCATATTATACTTAGCAAGCTAATTTATCAGCAGCAGATACCATGCCTGTACATATGATTTTACAAAATGTAACTCTGGTTTTCAGCTGCTATGCTGGCAGATACACCTGTCCGGCTACAACGTGAAACACTTTATTGATTTTAAACTGATGACTGATAAAATCATCCAGACCAGTACAAGTGATCAGGGTCTGGATGTCATGAATACTTTCCAGAAGATAATTCTGACGATTGCTGTCCAGCTCGGAAAGCACATCATCCAGAAGCAGGACTGGCTTGTCATGAATCATCTTCTCCACCAGATAAATCTCTGAAAGTTTTAAGGAAAGGGCTGCTGTTCTCTGCTGCCCCTGCGAACCATATTTTCGGATATCGATTCCATTCACCGCAACCATCAGGTCATCCCTGTGGGGACCTGATGAAGTCATTTTCATACGGAGATCTCTTTCACGGTTGCGAAAAAGACTTTGCTCCAGTTCTTCACTTTCCACACTTGGTTCGTAAATCACTTCAATATTCTCAATACCACCAGTAAGATTCCTGTGAATCTCCTTGATGATCTCATTTAGAGATTCCACAAATTCTCTTCTTTTTTCGATAATTTTGCGGCCGTAAGTAACCAGCTGCATATCCCAGACGTCCAGAGTGGCGCCCAGCCCCGGCTGCTTAAACATATCCTTCAGAAGCTTATTTCTCTGATTCAGAATATGATTATATCCTGCAAGATCAGTCAGATACAGCTTATCCAGCTGGCAAAGCTCTGCATCCATGAATCTCCGCCGCTCTCCCGGACCGTTTTTGATAATATTCAGATCCTCCGGGGAAAAGAAAACCAGATTCACCACTCCAAGAAGCTCTCTTGCTTTTTTTATGGGAAGCCCATTGATTGCCACACCTTTCGCCTTATTTTTCCGAAGGTGCATGTCGATCTTGTAGGACATGGAATCTTTTCCCACAATCATACGGATATGAGACTCTTCCTGATCGAAACGGATGATCTCACGATCCTTGCTTCCCTTATGGGATTTACTGGTTCCGCACAGATACACAGATTCCAGAATATTGGTTTTGCCCTGGGCGTTATCCCCATAGAAAATATTGGTTCCCTTGTCAAATGAAAGCTCCAGTGACTCATAATTTCTGAAATTGCTTAATTTTATGGATTCAATATAGGCCATATTACTCGTTTCCTGACAGAACTTTCACATCCTGGCCATTATAGGAAATAACGTCACCGCCATAAACCTTGCGGCCTCTGCGGGTATCCACCTCTCCATTTACTTTTACAAGTCCATCGTTGATCACATATTTTGCTTCAACGCCATCTGAAACAAGATCGGCAAGCTTCAATGCCTGTCCAAGCTTGATAAATTCATCTCTGATCCTGATTTCCAATTTTATGCCTCCCAAATGTGCAATTATCTCGCCTGATTCTGATTTATGTTAACCGGTAAGATAAGATATGTGTAAGTTTCTTCTTCGTCCCTGATAAAGCATGGCGCTTTCGGGTTTACCAGATAAATGTCGATTGTCTCATCATCAATAACTTTAAGTGCATCGATAAGGAACTTCGGGTTAAATCCGATCAGGATATCTTTTCCCTCTTTCTCAATATCAATATCCTCATTCATGGATCCCATTGCAGAATCGATCTTAAGCTCCATGCTGTTATCGGTAATATGGATAATGATCGGTTTCTTATCGCCTTCTCTTACAAGAAGTGTGGCACGGTCGATACAATCCAGGAATTCTTTTTTGTTAATGGAAAGCTTGGTCTCATAATCGCTGGAAAGCATCTGGTCAATACGGAAATATTCGCCTTCGATCAGACGGGAAACTACCATGGTCTGGTCAAATTCAAATAAAATATGATTATTCGTAAAATAAATGCTGACTACATCATCTATTTCGCCGGATAAGATCTTACTGATCTCATTGAGCGTCTTGCCTGGAACTACCACTTTACGGTCAGAATAATCCTTTTTCAGAGGCATTTTACGGATGGCAATGCGGTGTCCATCCAGGGAAACAATTTTCAGACAATTATCCTTAATTTCAAACAGCTCACCAGTCATTAATTTGTTGTTATCGTTAGGTGCAATTGAGAATATTGTCTGATAAATCATGTTTTTTAATGTATATTGAGAGATAGTTAAGGGCTCATCTCGCTCAATCATCGGAAGATATGCGAAATCTTCACCTGATTTTCCAGGAATATTGAACTTCGCTTTCTCGCAAGTAATGGTTGCAGCGAATTTTTCATCTGTTTTAATAGTAACATCATTATCTGGCAGTCTTCTGATGATTTCATAGAAGATTTTTGCATTTAATGCTACCATTCCTTTTTCTTCTATAGTACCTTCAACAATAGTTTCGATTCCAAGTTCCATATCATTTGTAGTAAATTTAATCTGATTTGTTGTTGCATCGATCAGAATACATTCCAGAATTGGCATTGTTGTTTTGGATGGTACTGCTTTTAATGAAATGCTGACACTTTTTAACAAGTTATTTTTGGAGCAAATGATTTTCATAATGTGTATAACTTCCTTTCTGACGAAAATGGGTTTTTCATTAAATATATTTAAGAAGATATCCGCCGTAACCGCCGTAGGGGGTGTGAATATGTGAAAAACTTACTTCCGCCCAGTGAATAAAAGGGTTTCGGATATGGATAACTTCGTGTAAAAGCATTGATTTTCGGTGTGAATAACCTGTGTAAAACCACATTGGCGATTTTCGGGCCGAAAGTTATTCACATTAATACACATAATGTCAACATCTTATACACACGAAATGTGGAAAAAATGTGTTAAGTTTGTGGATTAATTTTTTTCTTTAAAGTATCGATGGTGCTCTGCAGCTGTTCGTTGGTCTGGAGCTCTTTTTCAATCTTTTCTACGCCGTGCATAACGGTTGTATGGTCACGATTTCCAAGATACTGGCCCACATTTTTCAGTGGGATTGCCAGGATTTCACGGCAAAGGTACATTGCGACCTGTCTTGGCATAACAATCTTGGAACTTCTTTTATTTCCGCAAAGATCTGCAGTACTTACATTGAAATGCTCTGCTACCATAGAAATAATGTAGTCCGCAGTAATCTGTTTATTCTCATTGGGTGCGATGATATCCTTAAGAGCCTGCTCTGCAAGTTCAAGGGTAACCTCTTTTTTCTCCAGTTTTGCGTAAGCAACTACCTTATTAAAGGCACCTTCCAGTTCACGGATGTTGGATTTGATGTTATTGGCTATATATTTGATAACATCTTCGCTTACATTGTAGCCGTCCATGTCTTCTTTCTTATGAAGAATCGCCATTCGGGTCTCGTAATCAGGAAGTGTGATATCTACGATCAGTCCCCATTCGAATCGTGAACGGAAACGTTCATCCAGAATCTCCATATCCTTCGGCGGTTTATCAGAAGATATGATGATCTGTTTGTTTGCGCTGTAGAGGCTGTTAAATGTATGGAAAAATTCCTCCTGTGTAGATTCCTTTCCTATAATAAACTGAATATCATCGATCAGAAGGACATCAATGTTACGGTATTTCTCACGGAATTTACTCATTGCAGTATTATTTCCGTTGCGGATAGTCTCGATCAGTTCGTTGGTAAATTCCTCACTGGTAACATAGAGAACCTTGCTGTTATCATCATTTTCAATAATAAAGTGGGCGATGGAATGCATAAGATGGGTCTTGCCAAGTCCTGCACCACCGTAGATAAACAGCGGATTGTAGGTATTTCCCGGAGATTCCGCTACTGCCAGGGCTGCTGCCTGGGCCAGCTTGTTGTTGCTTCCCACAATAAAAGTATTGAATGTATATTTCGGGTTCAGATTTGCTTCTTCGCATCTTTCCTTAAAACGGCTATTCTGATCAGGTGTAATCTTGGAAGTGGATTTCTTGGCGGGAACATCTTCCGGAAGGATGAATTTAACTTCGCAGTCGGCCATTCCGGTAACTTCGCTTATGGTAACCTGCAGAGGCAGTTTATAATTTTTATTAATGTAGCTTAATCGTACCTGGTCTGAAGCAACGATGGTAACTACATTTCCACTGACATCATAAACCTTGAGGGGTTTCAGCCAGGTGTCGAAGCGAACATCGGAAAGATCGTGCTCCTTTTTCACAATTTCCAGGATTTCATCCCATTTTTCTATTACTGTGCTCATTTTTTCCTCCCGTAATACATCTGATTTATCAACATAACAGGGAAAAAAGCAGTTTCCCTGTTAAAAAGCCATCAAAGGACATAAATATCCTTATATATATTATAATAAATCCTGTTTTTTCGCAACGACAAAATCTTATTATATAGGAAATTTATGTGGAAAATTATAGAGAAGGAAGGAAAAAGAGAATCGCAGAAAACAAAGTGGAAAGAAAAGCGATGCAGTAAGTTGAAAAAGAAATAGAATCATGTTTGGAAAATGTAATTTTTAATAAGAAAATAGGAAAAATAGCTGGGGAAAAGCGCAGAATTGTCCACAATACATCCACAATTTAGAAAAATTCATAGTGGATATAAAAAAATTCCCCGAAAAAACGTGGGGATATCTTGTGAATAAACAGGAAAGTTATCAACATTTTGTGTGTGGATAAATGTGGATAAAAAGGTTGATAACTATTCTGGTTACCATAACATGGCTTTATGGGTTTCGATAATGAAAAAATATGTGCATAACTCTTTCCACTGTCGAATCCCCTCGAAAAATGCTGTTTTTTGTGGTATATGCGATAAAATCAACATGCAAAAGTGGATATTTTTGCTGATAATCCCCAGGTTATCCACAAGTTATCCACAAAATGTGGATAATGTTACGTAAACCTTTTTAAAATGACAGGTTATCCCCAGTGTGGATAACTAAGTGGATAACAAAAATATTGATTTTGCAAGAATTTTTACTTGACGAAGACGCGGTTTATGAATATAATTGAAATGATGTTCTGATTAGGTTAATAATTTTAAATTCCATATAGATAAAGGAGGTGCTTTACCTATGAAAATGACATTTCAGCCGAAAAAAAGATCAAGAGCGAAAGTCCATGGCTTCAGAGCTCGTATGAGCACAAAGGGCGGACGTAAAGTATTAGCTGCCAGAAGATTAAAAGGAAGAAAGCAGTTATCTGCTTAAGACCGTTAAGACCGCAGTTACTGTGGTCTTTTCTTCTATA
>JAQXQS010000038.1 GCA_029101305.1 Clostridia bacterium
GATCCTCTTCTTTTATCTCACGCTCGATCACCTTGCAGGCAAACTCCAGTGCCATGCCGCCGAGCTCATTTTTCACTTCATTGACAGCTTTACGTTTCTCCTGGGCAATATCGCTCTCAGCCTTCTCCTTCATGGCACGGGCTTCCTGCGCTGCGCTCTTCAGGATCTCCTCACTCTGAAGGGATGCTGTCTTCTGTGCCTCTGTCACAATGTCACTGGCCTTCGCTTTGGCCTGCTGCATATTCTGCTCATACTCTGTCTTCATGGCAATTGCCTCTTCCTTTGCCTTCGTAGCGTCCTGAATCTGGGCATCTGCCATCGCTCTTCTCTTCTGAAGCATTTCATTGACAGGCTTGAACAGAAATCTTTTTATCAGATACATCTGGAGAAAAAGGTTGCAGATCTGTGCAACAAACGTCCACGGCACAATTCCTACAAGTTCCTGTACCTGCATGTTCTAACCTCCTGTTGTAACCCTCATTTATCAGCCAAGGAATTTCATAAAGGTACCAGGTGCCACGAAGATCAGAAGCAGACCAGTTACGAAACCATAAATACCGGTGGTCTCTGCGATTGCACAACCAAGAAGCATGGTAGAAGTAACATCACCTTTGCACTCCGGCTGACGTCCGATTGCTTCCAGAGCCTTCGCAACTGCGTTACCTTCTCCAATACCAGGTCCGATACCTGCGATCAGTGCAAGACCTGCACCAATTGCACAACCAGCCAGTGCGATACCTTTTGCCAATACTGTAAAATCCATAATCAAATCCTCCTGTTATTTATTATTTCTCTTTCTTTTTAATACAATTTCAGCTGACGGTTTCTAACAAAATTCTTTTACCATCAGAACAACCTGCCAGAAAAGTGAATTTCCTTTCAGGTTTTCCCTGCATTACTCTTCTGCTGCATTCGCAATATACATCACCGTCAGCATACAGAAAATAAACGCCTGCATGATTCCGGAGAACCAGTCAAAATAAACTGACAGAATTGCCGGAATACCAACATCCAGGAATGGGATCTTCGCCAATACATCGCCTACAATACCCGGAATCAGTCCGAACAGCTTGGAACTGGCCAGTGCCAGTGCCGCATAGATCAGACCATTGATAACCACACCGGAAAGGATATTTCCGAAATGTCGGCATGCCATACTGATCGGCGTTGCGATTTCAGAAAGAATATTAAACGGTGTCATGATCGGGATCGGGGTCGTAAATCCCTTCATATATCCACCAAGACCGTTTGTCTTGATCTTCTGTGCTGTGATCATGGTAAACACCACGATTGCCCATGCAGCCTCTGTGGAAAGATCTGCTGTGGGGCTTCGAAGTCCCACAAGACTGATCAGGTTGGATACCACACTTGTAGCAAACAATGCTGCCACAAAAGGAATCATATACCTGAATTTTTCGCCCATATTGCCAATAACAAATTTATCGGCTGTCTCCACCAGAAGCTCGGCTACCGCCTGCCTTTTGGATATCTTCTCCACCTTCAGGTCATGTGTCAGCCAGATGCAGAGCCCTGTGATCAGAAGCATGACCAGCCAGCTTACCACCAGTGTCTCCGTGATCTGAAATTTCCCCAGGATGGGAACCTCAAAGGGAAATGTATAGAATATCCTGCCACCGGTTATTTCTATGTCCATGTACTCTCACCTCCTGTCGCTATATATTTTGTTATCTGTTCAGAGCCAGCTTCCAAAATGCTACGCATTTCGTCGGTATGGCATATCTGCCAAATAGATTTCTATGCAGCCCGCTTTCCTCCGATTATTCCCACTGTCTTGATCACAATGTTCGGAAAAAGTAATGGAAGAAGGCCTGCCACAAACTGAAAGCAAGGAACTGCGATTGCCAGAATGCCCCAAAGGATCTGAAACGTCATTCTCTGGGTATAACTGGTCTTCATCTTCGCTGCTGCCTGCTTATCATCCTCCATGGATACCACCTTCTGTACAGTAAGTCCCATAAGGAAAAAATTCAGTACTGCTACGATGCCTCCCACAAAGCCTCCAAGAATCACTGTATAATCAAACGGAATCTGCTCCGGTGATATCAGATGTCCGATTCCAAATACAGCCCACATCAAAGCTACACATACAAATGTACCAATGGCAACCTTCCTGGTCTCTTTTTTCACCGCTGGCTGCACATCTGCAAACATTCTGCTCATATAAGTCTCCCTTCTAATGATGTCGGTTATCTCTTCTAATGATGCCGGTTAAATGAAACTTTATTCTTTTTTTTCTCCTTTTTCTGATGGCTGGTTACAGAAAGATAAAGTTTATAGGCTACTGTAAAGGAGCCACCCAGTCCGAAAAAAAAGCCAGGAAGGAAAATCCATTCCCCAATTCCCAGATTCGTGCTCATCCACCAGCAGATCAGAAGACACAGAAGAAGAGGAGTAATAAAAGACAGGCTAAATTGACTAAGGAGCGTCAAATTCTTGATGATATCTCCCCATTTTTTCATAAATCCCTCCTATCTAAAGTCTCATTTTATAGACAGATTTTAACACAATTTGCCGTGGATAGCAACTTTTATTGTGAAAATTGTTTAAAAACCAGTGTGGTTTTTATAGCATATCGTCAATTTTTTCACATTTTCAAAAACAACTTTATGCTAACAGATTTCTCTTTTTTTGTCTTTATACAATATTTTCGAATTGACTAAAATTTAGGCATTTTATGTTGCTTTGTCTAGAATCTGGTTAAAAAAGGTTCTAAATGACAAACAAAAAATTCTTATAAAAAAACTGCTCTGTATCAGCATTCCCATTCTTTGGTAAAATCATGCCATACAAAGCAGTTTCTCTTTTGTAAATTATCAATTCCAATACGAGTCAGCAGTCGACTAGTTTTTATCTGTTAACCTTTTTGCATTAGAGTCTGTTTAAAAAAAACATTCCTGCAATCTGCACACTCTAGTTCGCATACAGATAAGCGCTATATGCCGGATCATCAATGGTGGAAGCATCAATCCAGGCTGGATCAATCCGCACATTTCTGGTAATCTCCACACTTTTCTTCGGTGCAGTCGCCATAAGTGCAGTCCAGATGGTCTGATATCCCATAGCATAAGGCTGCTGGGAAACCACGCCTACCTCTTTATTATTGCGGATAGCTTCCTGCTGTTTCGCAGTCCCGTCAACACCAACCATCACAATCGGATCCTTGGTCTCATCTTTCGCCATATCCAGATACAGATCAGAAATATCTGCATTGGTGCAGAACACACCGTCCAGCTGTGGATTCTTATCAAGTACTTCCTGCATTGCCGCTACCATATCATCTACCTGATCCTGGTAAATTATGTCAACCACCTCAATATCCGGGTAATTGGCGATGTAATCTGTAAAGCCCTCTACACGCTCCTGCACACTCTGGGTTTTCTCCTGAGCGGAAAAGACAACAACTTTCCCCATTTTTCCAATGGCAGATGCCAGCCTGTATGCTGCGATTTCTCCTACTCTTGTATTGTCTGTTCCTCGAAAAGCGCGGATCATCTTACTGTCACTTACGCCGGAATCAAAGGCTACAACCGGGATTCCATTTTCTTTGGCAGCTTCCAGCTGTGCCTGAAGGGAATCCATGTCACTTGCTGAAACACACAGAACATCCGGATTCTCTGCAATTACAGCATCCAGGGTATTTACCTGGCTCTCCACGTCCTTCTCATCGCTGGCTCCTTCGAAGGTCATTGTCACCTGATCGTCCTTCTCGAAACCATATGCCTGATTTACATCTGCAATCGCCTGCTCCATTCCCTGTCTTACCAGATTCCAGAATTCTCCGCTGGTGCTCTTGCTCACAACTGCCACACGGGCTCCTGTCTGGATTTCTACAGATGTATCAATTTCAGGAATAATGGGATCCTTTTCTTCCTGTGCTTCCTCTGTGGATTCTGTAGTCTGTTCATCTGCAACCAATGGTGCGATTACTTTCTCCACCTCTTCCTTCTTACATCCGGTCATCGTGCATAATGCAGCCAGAAGAACAACAGGTATCACTGCTACTTTTTTCATTTCATTCACTCCTCATCTGAATGCTTAAAGGCATTCTGCTCTCAAATACCTATACCAAACAATTTTCGCAGTCTTAATCTCAGTTTAATCTTGCTTTTACATTATACACATTTTCCGCTCCGCGTCCATAGTTTTCATTATTTTTTAACAAAATGATGTCAGAGCGTGTTTGAAAAAGTCAGCAAATTCAGCTCCTTCAGGTCTGGTTTCAAACTTCATCTCCTTACCGGTAACCGGATGGGAAAAGGTCAGGCTTGCTGCACACAAAGCCAGACCACCAGCCCCAATTGCCCCGTCGGTTCCGGCGCCGTACTTCCGGTCACCAGCCAGTGGCATTCCTGCATGAGCCATCTGCACCCGTATCTGGTGGTGGCGTCCTGTGTCCAGATGAATCCTCAATAACCATTTCTTGCTATCCGTTATTCTATCCCGGGCTTCATCCAGAACCTCATAGGAAAGCCGGGCACATTTCGCTCCTGGCGTATTTTTATCAACTACGGCAGAAGTATTGGATTTTCCGTCTTTTTTCAGATAATTTTCCAGAACCGTACAGTCATCTCCCAATGCTGGCGGCATCCCATAAGTTACCGCCAGATAAATCTTTTCCATTTTTCCCGCAGTAATCTGTGCACTTAATCCCTTTGCGGCTTTCGGCGTTTTGCCAAATACCAGTATTCCCTCTACCGGCTGATCCAGTCTGTGGATTACCGCAAGATAGGGAATACTCCTTCCCCCTGCTTTCACCGCCAGATAATTCTTAAGGCAGCTTTCCATATCCATTGCACCGATTCTGGCATTCTGTACTGCCAGTCCTGCTGGTTTCCGGCAGACAATAATATCTTTATCTTCAAAAAGAATATAATCTTCTATCTTTCCACTGAACATATCAATAACCTTTCTGTTCCTTCTAATTATTATGAGTGTTCCATGAATGAAAGCCTGAGCAATATCCATAAATCCGCCATGCAAGCATAGTGAATTCATGGCTGCCGCACAGGACTTTCATAGTAATTATAGAGGATGCCTTCTTTTTTTACAACAGAAAAAGACGGTCATCACTCTACTTATCTTCAAATGATGACCGTCCTAAAACTCTTCAGTATCCAATGGTCTCTACCTCGTTTTTCAAATTGTTTTCAATTTAATATTTACGTGGTCTATATTCAGTTGTTCTATATTTAGTTGTTGATTTTATTTAAAATATCTTATCTTATTCCCTGCTCATAAACGATATGATGTTTATCATTCGGTTTATTTAGAAGTTCTATAGATGGAAATTACAATTTCACTTATTATAATCTCATTTGCAGAAATACCGAATACACTTCTTAATGCCCTGAATCATTGATATAAACAATTTCAAACTTAAGATATTAAATCCAAAACCACTTACTGGTTCATCTGCTCTCTCATATATGATATATGATAAAAAGTATGGGCGGAAGTTCCTGATATATTTCTGACTGGAATATCAGATCTGATATTCATCTAATGCAAAGCTTCGATTCATATTCTAAAGGTTCAATATGGATCTCAAAATATCGTTCTTATCTAAGATAAGGGTTATATTCTCTGAAGAAATGTTTCTTTACACAAGTTTCAGATCTTTGTATTAGTGGTGGACAGTTATTCAATATAAGTAATCGCTTCTATATACCTTTGATACGTTTCTTAAGTATCAGCTGAATCAAGTGATACTTGCATTTATAGGAATCGAATCTTCGTATCAGGTCTTCTTGCAGGAAACGCGATTCCTGTCTCTCTTATATTGATTAGGAAAATTCTATGTTCCCATCGGAATCACTAAGCTCCTTTCTTTATGAAGTTGTTTGGTTTTTCTCTTGTTTTCTTTTGATGTGTTTATATTACCATTTCGCTTTCAATTTGTCAATGCTTTTCTGTGCATTTTTCATTTTATTTCTGTTTTATTTTCTATTCATGCGTATTAATTCTGTTTTTTTGTATTAATTATTTTAATTATTCAGAATATTTATTTTATCTTAATTCGCACAGACATTGCACATTTTTGAAAAAAGTATGACGTAAGTAACGCAATACAAGAAAGAATCCTGCTTTGCAGGATTCTCTGCCTGCGGCGGGTCGCTCCATGCGACATCTACCGCTCCGCCGCAGTGCGATCCTGCCCGGCAGGGCTTTTTGTGTAATAGGAGATTCCAACGGAATTTCCTATTACATAAAAAATCAGGCCACTCTTTTTTGAAAGAATGACCTGACCTTAATTTTCTTATTCTGTTATATTATTTTCTGTTATAGTTGATAAGGCAACCCTTCAGAATGATTTCCCGCTCATCATCTGTCAGTTCCCCAAGTGTTACAGTAAATGGTACCATTCCACTCTCTTTCACCACATAGCCGGTAATGCTGTCAGCTTTTTCCTCAACGGCCTTGCGTATTTCCGGGAAAAACAGGTAATCACCGTTTGCAAACGGAAGGTCGCCTGACGGGATCAGGAATGGAAGCATTCCCCAGTTGATCAAGTTGGAGCGGTAACGTTTGGTAGCGTACTCATTGGCAATGTTTGCCCATCCGCCAAGTACCTTCTGACAGGAAGCAGCCTGTTCACGGGCGGAACCATCCCCTGGCTTCACGGCAAAAATCGTACTTCCTATGCCAAGATTTCCCTTTCCAACCTCAGGGTAATCCTTATGTACAATTTCCATAACTGGCTTTAACTCTGGAACTGCTTCTACCGGACATTCCCCATTCTCAATAGCATGCTCGGCCTTCTGAATCTCCTTAGCGCGTCCAACATAAGCCGGATCCTTTCTGGACAAAGTAAACTCAGCCAGACCAAGCGGATTGGAGCGGTAAGAAGAAGTCTCACCTGATGGGATCAGTTCATCTGTAGTCGTTACCGGATCATGAATCTCAGAAACTACTTTCAGCACCAGATTCTCAGCAAGTGCCGGCATCTTCGGCCAGTCCTTGATATTCGGGCCAAACTGGATCTCAACAGACGGATCTGCCACACCTTTGCTGTCAAATACACGGTTTGCGTAGATTGTTTTGTCAAAGAAATATTTCTGGCCTGTGTATTCACCGGTAAAATTCTCCGCAGATGTAAGGAAGCCTTTGTTTGCCGCAGTAGCTGCAATAGAACGGGCATCCATAAGCGCAACAGAGGAAATCTGTCCATTCTGAATCTTAGAGCCCTCACGGTTCGGGAAGTTTCTTGTGGTATGGCGGATACTGAATGCATTATTTGCAGGAGTATCACCTGCACCGAAGCACGGTCCGCAAAATGCAGTCTTCACAACAGCACCTGTAGCCAGCAGATCTGCCAGGACACCATTCTTAGCCAGTTCCATATAGATCGGAGTACTTGCCGGATATACACTTAATGTAAACGCATCTGCTCCGATACTGCTGCCGCGGAGAATGTCAGCAGCTGCACAGATATTTTCAAAGCCGCCGCCTGCACATCCTGCAATGATTCCCTGATCCACATAAAGTTTTCCATCTATTACTTTATTCCGGAGAGTAAACGGAATCTTGCCATCCAGACTTACCTGGGCTCTCTTCTCAACATCCGCAAGAATGTCGTCCAGATTTGCATTCAGCTCATCGATCGTATAGGTGTTGCTTGGATGGAACGGCATTGCGATCATTGGCTTGATCTCGCTAAGGTCAATTTCCACACATCCATCGTAATATGCCACATCGCCAGGCTTCAGCTCTTTATAGCTCTCTGCCCTTCCATGAATCTCATAGAACTCCTGAATCTTCTCATCCGTCTGCCAGATAGAAGAAAGGCAGGTTGTCTCAGTGGTCATAACGTCAATGCCAATACGGAAATCCGCACTTAAATTGGCAACGCCAGGTCCTACGAACTCCATTACTTTATTCTTCACATAGCCGTTTGCAAATACCTTGCCAATGATCGCAAGGGCAACGTCCTGTGGACCAACGCCCGGGCGTGGTGTACCTTTCAGGTAAATGGCAACAACCCCTGGCATATTAATATCATAAGTCTGGGAAAGCAGCTGTTTCACCAGCTCCGGTCCGCCTTCACCCATAGCCATGGTTCCAAGAGCACCATAACGTGTATGACTGTCCGAGCCAAGGATCATCTTGCCGCATTCTGCAAGCATTTCACGGGCAAACTGATGGATAACAGCCTGATGAGGCGGAACATATACCCCACCATATTTCTTCGCACAGGTAAGTCCAAACATATGGTCATCTTCATTGATGGTTCCGCCTACTGCACAAAGGGAATTGTGGCAGTTTGTCAGAACATATGGCACTGGGAAACGCTCCAGTCCTGAAGCACGTGCAGTCTGGATGATTCCTACAAAAGTGATATCATGAGATGTCAGCTTATCAAATTTAATCTGAAGCTTTTCCATATTGCCGGAAGTATTATGGGCACTCAAAATAGAATACGCAATGGTGTTTTTCGCTGCTTCTTCTTTCGAAACTGGAAAATTGGCATCAGCTTCAGGAATGATGGTCTGTCCGTTCTGCAGATACACACCGGTATCATATAATTTCATAACAAAAGATCCTCCTCATCTAAACGTAATTTATAAGTGACAAATATTACCGTTAATTATAGTAGATTTCTATGGAAGAATCAAGCTAAAACGCTTTAGTGTGCTAAAAACTGTTGCAACTTTTCCCAATCAGTGTTAAGGTAAACTTTACCAACAGCCACAATAAGAGGAGGTGTTCTAAAATGTTTCGACTTTGGGGCCGGATCTGGAAAGATAACCATATGCTAAAAGATACCGTAGTCTGTGATGACCGCCAGGAAACCAGGACTCATAAAATTTTTTACTGCCTGGAGCAGATCTGTTATGAACTGGATCTTGGAAATCCCATCTGGCTGGACACTACAGTCCGGGATTTTAAGAAACACAGCAAAACACGGTTTTACCAGGATAATTTCATTGAAGAAATTGACTTTGATTATCTGGAAATACAGGTACTTGAAGAAGATTAAATACTTTATTTTCCCCTTCTCTTACTATAGTTTCAAAAAGCTCCCGGAATCCCTTTACAGGATTCCGAGAGCTTTTTTTGCGAGCTGGTCAGCCATATCATTGTATTTATCATTGGAATGGCCTTTCACTTTTACGAAATGTACCTTTATTTTTTTTATTGCATCCTGGTAAAAAGACTGGTAGCCCTGGGTTCCCGCTTTATTTGCTTTCCATGCACCAGTACACCACTTGGCAATCCCCTCATAATCATGGTAGATCACGATCTCCGGGATATTATGATCCAGGGCATACTGCATAGCCGCTTCAGAGCCTTTGATCTCCCCGGCCACATTGTGCATCTGTGCCAGTTCCTTATCTGTCATTTTCTGGCCAAAGCAATGCTCCTCGCCATTTTGAAGGATTACCATTCCATAAGAGAATTCCCCGGTGTCAGAACGGTAACTGCCATCCACATAAGCGATCACATTTGCAGCTTCGGGCACAGTCCCCGAAGCGGGAGCTTCTTTACTGTTTTGATCTTCTGGTGCAAAAGTCTCTGTGCCAGTGCCAGAAAAAGCCCGGGCTTCTTCCATGGTAGGAAAGCTTTTAAACTCTGCCCCGGAAAATCCGGTCACCTGTTTCTGACATTCTGCCCAGGTCAGAAATACTCCTGTTTTTCTTCCTTTTCGTACTGCATAGTATTTTTTTGCCATGTAGTCTCCTCTTTATCTTATTCTTGCGAGACAGTCCGTCCCGGCTGATATCCCTATAAGGAGAAGTCCGTCTATCTGCGGCTTTCCACACTCTGCCGACTGTATCTGTAATCCTGGGTAATACTGGCTATCGCCTTTAATATACCCTGTTTACAGAATCTCCCTTTTGGAAACGCTGAATATTTTTCACCACCTCGTCTACCACACGGAACCGGGTTTCTTTCGCAGCCCAGGCAATATGAGGGGTAATGATCAGCTTGTTACTGTCCTGAATCTTAAGCAAAGGATTATCCTGATCCATCGGTTCTTTGCACAGAACATCCAGACCTGCACCAGCAATAGAGCCCTCTGTAAGAGCCGTATACAGATCCGCTTCATTTACAATGGCGCCTCTTGCAAGATTCAGAAAAATAGCTGTTCTCTTCATCTTACGGAATTTATCCAATGTCATCAGGTTCTCCGTATATTCATTCAATGGTGCATGCACGGACAGAATATCGGAACGTGAAAGAAGCTCATCCATACTTACCTGCTCATATTCTGTATCATATTTCTTTCCAGAAGCAGAATAGCAGATGATTTTACAGCCAAAAGCCTGCGCGATCTGGGCTACCTTGCGCCCAATCGCACCAAGGCCGATAATTCCCCAGGTCTTTCCATCCAGTTCAAAGAAATTCTGCCCAAAATGGGAAAAGCAGTTTCCTCTTGCATATTCTCCTGATTTTACATAATTATCGTAATAATTCAGTTTTTCCAGAACATAGAAAAGAAGGGCAAATGTATGCTGGGCTACTCCATTTGTGGAATATCCGGCAACATTGTAGGCTGCAATCCCACGTTTTTTCAGATAGTCACCATCCAGGTTGTTAAAACCGGTTGCAGTCAGGCACACCAGCTTCAGATTCCGGGCTTTTCCAATGGTGGACTCGCAGATCGGAACTTTATTCGCTACGATCACATCTGCATCCTTTGTCTTCTCTTCCATTTCTTCCGCAGTCGTAGTACGGTAGATCACAACCTCTCCAAGTGCTTCAAATGGTGTAAATACCATATCCTGGCCAAGACTGTCAGCCTCCAGAATTACAATCTTCATAATGTTCTCCTCGCTTTCTTCTGTGCCATTTCCCCCATCATGCCATAAATTCCCGGATGATCTCCCGCATGATTTTTTCTTCCTCAGGTGTAAGCATTTTACTAAAATGACTTCCTGCTGCAGCGGTCTGCCGGATACTGCTGGTGATCTTGTCCACCACTTCCTCCTGCAGGACCGGATCCGTTTTCTTAGATACCGGAATTTCTTCCACCCATGTCCGCATCTGCTCCACATAATCTGCCAGAGTATCCATAATCAGTTCCTCTTTGTAGGAAAAATCCAGCACCTGACGCAGCAGCAGAAGAGCTACCGGAACAGCTGTCCCTACATACAGATATGTCAGTGGAAGCCCTTCTTCCATTCTCAGAACTACAGAAAAATAGATAGCGCATCCCAGAAGCACCGTGGACAAAAGTGCCGGATACCACACCAGTCTGTTCATCCTGTGAAGAAGCCTGTCCCTTGTTTTCCACAGATTCAGCCATTTTTCTTTCAGGTTGACTTTTGGGCTGCCTGTCCCTTTATTGATCTTGGTGCCGGTTATCTTACTTCCAGTACTTTTCAGCATTCTTCTGTAGGTGAGGTGTGTGGCTAGCATTCCAATTGCTCCCAAGGCCCCAAGGCCCGCCATACTGTAGAGCAATATATGCAGGTTCATGATTTTCTCCAGCATAATGTCCTCCCATATTTCTGAACTTTTACTATGAAAGTCCTGTGCAGCAGCCATGAATCCAGCATGCTTGCATGTTGGATTTATGGATATTGCACAGGCTAGACTGTATGAGTAAGTGGGGCGATAGCCCGGATTACGAATACAGTCGGCGATTGTGGGAGCGCCATAGGCGCGGAGCAATCGACTTTCATTTACGCGAGCAACGAGCCAAAGTTCGTGCTTGCACGAAACCTTGGCGACTGCCGCGATAATCATAAGAAACTCGCAATGCGTGTTTCTTATGATTTATGGTGATGTCTGCGTAAGCAGACATGTCCGTTTAAGAACATTATACTGCGGTATTATCTTATAGGAAACAGAAATCGTTCGTCAAATTCTTACATCTCCTGCAGCTTTGCAACAACCTTCTCAAACTGCATAAAATGAGATGCCTTTACCAGAATCGTATCTCCTGTCCGGACATAAGAATCCAGATGCGCCAGAAGACTGTCACGGTCTGGTTCTTCTATAACGGTAAGCTCTGGATTCTTTCTTGCCATCTTCGCTATATTGGCAGAAAGTGTGCCTGTGCAGATACATACATCAATTCCACATCCGGCAGCATGCTCTCCAACCTCTTCGTGAAGCTGTACTTCATTTTCGCCAAGTTCGCCCATGTCTCCCAGGATTGCAACTCTTCTGCCAGCACCATCCTTCAATACATCAAGTGAAGCTTTCATAGACATTGGATTGGCATTGTAGCAGTCATCTACGATAAGGAAACGGTCCGTTTCGATCATATGAAATCTTCCGCTGATTGCCTCCAGTGTCTCAATTCCGTGACGGATCTGCTCCAGAGTAAGACCATAAATACGTCCCACAGCAGTAGCGGCCAGGGCATTGTACACCATGTGTCGGCCAGGCATTGGGATATCAACGGTAAAAGAGTCCCCGCCCGCATGAATACGGCAGGTCATTCCTTTTAAGCCTCTGCTTACGATCTCATCTGCATAAATATCCTGATTCTCTTCCATGCCGAAAAAGACAGGCTTAATGCCTTCATATTCTTTTACGGTACAAAGTTTGTCGTCGTCTCCGTTTAATACAATGTGTCCATCTTTTTTCAGATACTTAAAGATCTCTGTTTTGGCCTTCAGCACCCCATCCCTGTCTCCCAGATTTTCCAGATGGCAGGTACCGATATTGGTGATCACACAGGTATCTGGTCTTGCGATCTTCGCCAGACGGGTCATTTCGCCGAAATCACTGATTCCCATTTCCAGAACTGCAATTTCGTCCTCATCCCGAAGGCGGAAAACGGTAAGCGGTAGTCCCAGCTCATTATTAAAGTTCCCCTGTGTCTTCAAAGTACGGTATTTTTCTTTTAGGACAGAGGCAATTACCTCTTTTGTACTTGTTTTTCCAACACTTCCGGTAATTCCCACAACCGGAATCTGAAGCTGCTGAAGATAAAACTCCGCGATGTCTTTCACCGCCTGAAGGGAAGACTCCACTTTGATATATGGGAAATCTGCATTCTCCAATGTACGCTCAGATAAAGTTGCCAATGCTCCTGCTTCCATTACCTGCGGGATAAATTTGTGTGCATCTACACGTTCACCCACAATGGGAACAAACAAGGTTCCTGCTTCTGCTTTCCGGCTGTCCGTTGTAATAGATGCGATTTCCTGATTCAGTTTCTCAGATGGTCCAAAATAAACACCACCACATGCCTTGGTCAGGTTTTCCAGAGTCAGATTTTTCATTTTTATTTTATGATCCTTTTACTATTTTTTATTTCTAACTTGTGGCACGGATTGTTCCGCAGCTACGCTGCTCCCACAATCCTTCAAACATTCGGAATCTGCTGATTTACTATGTAAATCGCTGCTTCCTCATATTTGGCGGGTTCCAAGGTCAAAAGCCTTATCGTGCAGGCACGAACAGCTTTCTGACCTTTTAACCCTGGCATTATTCATATTTTTTAAGGGAAATACGGATCAGTTCCTCACAAAGTGTAGGGTAATCCATTCCCAATACCTTGGCTTCCTGTGGAATCAGGCTGGTAGGCGTCATTCCTGGAAGGGTATTCGCCTCCAGACAGTACATGTCACCATTTTCCTTCATCATGAAGTCCAGACGGCTGTAGCCGGTAAGTCCCAGTGCTCTTGCCGCTTTTACTGCATTTTCCTGCATTTTCGCGGTAAGCTCAGGAGAGATCTCTGCCGGACAGGTTTCTACAGTAGAACCTGCCTGGTATTTGTTCTTATAATCATAAAAGCCCTGAATCGGCGCGATCTCAATGATCGGATATGCTTTGTCATCTACTACTGCAACGGAAAACTCCCGTCCTTTAATATATTCTTCCACTACAATATCTGCACCATACTGGCACGCATCAGCAAGGGCATCCTCATATTCCTTCTGGTCATTTACAATGTATACGCCTACACTGGAACCTCCACAGCTGGTTTTTACAACTACGGGGAACAAAAGACCATGGCTGGTAATATCCTTCTCCAGATTCTCTCTTGTCATCGTAAAACCGCCTGGTGTAGGGACATGGTTCATCAGGAAAACTTCCTTTGTGATACGCTTATCCATAGCCATGGCACTGCTGAGATAACCGGTTCCTGTGTAACGGATTCCCATCAGGTCAAATGCAGCCTGCACCTTGCCATCCTCACCGTTCGCACCATGGAGTCCAAGAAATACGATATCACATTTCTCACACAATTCCAGCACATTAGGACCGAAAAAGCTTCTTCTGGTCTTCTCCATCTCTTTGATCTGTGGATTAAAGCTCTTCATATACTCTGCTGCTTTCTCTACATCATACTCAGCAGGAAATGGGTTCTCCCAGTCAACATTCTCTACTCCGCAAAAAATATCTACCAGTATCGCCTCATGGCCCCTCTGCCGCAATGCGCCACAGATTCCTGTACCGGATACAATGGAAATCTCTCTCTCCGTACTGGTTCCTCCAGCCAAAACTACTATTTTCATAATTTTATCTCTCCTTGCTGCGCTAGAGCCTGCCCCCAAAATCATTCCTGCAATCTGCACGCCCCACTTTGCGGGATATTTTGCTGAAAGCCTTTTTCAAACACACTCTAAGCACGTTTTTTCTATGTTAATATTTTTATACACTTGCAACAATTCAGTCTGTGTGAATCCATCACACTGACAAAATGCCAGGCACTTTGGATGCTTCCTCTGGCCTCCTATTCGTATACAACAACCGGCATGCCAACCTCTATGTTCGCATAAATAGCCGCAGCCTTGTCATATGGAACATTTACACATCCGTGAGACCCTTCCCACAGATAAAGATTCCCGCCAAACTCGGAACGCCAGGAAGCGTCATGGATTCCCACATTTCCGGCAAAAGGCATCCAGTAAGTCACATTTGCCTCATAATCTTCCCCAGTAAGAACTGCCGGGGATTCCTTTGCATCCAGCGCATAGCACCCGGTTGGTGTGCCGCAGCCCTCTATATCCGGATTGCCGCTTACAATAGGGGTATCCACAATAGGAGTTCCTTTCTGGTAAAAAACAAGTCGCTGGTTTGTCAGATCTATCTCCACATAAGTGGAGCCAATATCATTGGTACCACGGCTGTAGCCTGAATACAGATAAACAGGCTCACGTACCTGGGTAACACCACTTTCAATGGCACTGATCAGGGCTTTTATTTCCTCATCCTGATCAATTACCCAGCCGTAATCGCCGCCTTTGATTTCCACTTCACGATTGTCATAGGTCAGAAACGTTCTTGTCTGTCCCATGGTATCATATTTCAGCCCAAGGTCTGCCACATACTGGCGTACCAGATTTTCATCCAGGATCACATTTCCATCCTCATCATAGCCGAACCAGTTCTTGATCACAGTCCGGTCTACTGTCTCTGTACGGTCTGCAAAGTCATAGGTTATGATCACCTTGCAAAGCTGATTCATTTTTTCACAATTGGATTTCAGCTGTTCATCCGTGCTGTATACAGTCGGCTTCCGGTAACAGCTCTCATCCTCCAGATTTACGGAAGTTCTTCCACGGAGCATTGCTGCCCCGATCACTTCTTCAGTCTTCGTACGATCCAGGGCATTTCCCACCACTTCCGGAATGATCTCAAAGGAATCTCCTGTATCCTGGATCTGTGCATCTACAGGCTGGACAATATTCTCTGCCTGCATACATTTCAGATCATCTACTGCCTGCTGCAGCATCTCCACGTTATAGCTGAGGGATTCTGAAATATCATAATTCTTTTCCTGGTTAAAAGCAAGAAACCAGGTAAAACGGTCCTGATCCTTGATCAGCTTTTTTACAATGCCTGTGGACACGTAGGAAAGATCCACATCCGCTGCAGAAATGGCTTCCTGTCCATTTTTCATAGTCTCCACAGCAAGAACATAAGCTCCCACACGCTGATTCAGAAGATCCTCTGTATCCTCAGACGTCATATAGGAACAATTGAAACCATTTACCATGGAGCCAGGAAGAAAATGTGCAGAAAAATAATAAACACCATACCCATATGCTCCTGCTGTAAGGAGCAGCAGCAAAACAACCAGCGAAATAACGATAATCCTTCCTGCACCTGCTTTTTCTTTATTTTTTGCCATAGATTCCTCCCTGCTTCTGCTGATTTCCTGTGGTTAGCGGTACAATACACCTCTGACTTCCTGTTATTTTTGCAACAAACGGGTAAAAACAACAAAAAGCAGATGTACTCTGCCTCTTTTTATATATGCCAGGTCAGAAAACGCCTGACCTGGCATGATTCCATTTTATGCTGGATTCCTGCTGTTATTGAACGGAAATCATAATACTTCATCCAGACAGTAACTGTACCGGTCTGATAAAGTACCAGCCTTTAGCCGAGAAGTTTTTCTACACTGACAAGCTTTACACAAAGTACGAATACCTGTGCTGCCTTGCCAAGGTCCTCAAGTGTAGGGAATGAAGGTGCAATACGGATGTTGGAGTCTTTCGGATCTTTTCCATATGGATAAGTAGCACCGGCTCCTGTCAGTACAACACCTGCCTCTTTTGCCCTGGCCACAATTGCTTTCGCGCAGCCTTCCATGGAATCAAAAGAGATAAAGTATCCGCCGTGAGGCTTTGTCCACTCGCCAATTCCCAGTCCGGAAAGTTCTTTATCCAGAGTATCCAGTACAAGTTCAAATTTCGGACGAAGGATATCTGCATGTTTTCTCATGTGTGCGTGAAGTCCGTCAAGATCCTTGAAGAATCTTACATGGCGCAGCTGATTCAGTTTATCATGTCCAATTGTCTGAATCTGCATGTATTTGCGGAAATCATCCAGGTTCGCCTTGGAAGCTGCTACTGCTGCAATACCAGAACCTGGGAAGCTTACCTTGGAAGTAGATGTGAATTTATAAACCAGATCCGGGTTGCCGGCTTTCGCACATTCACCAAGGATCTCAACCAGGAAGTCCTGATTATCATCATAAAGGTGATGGATACTATATGCATTATCCCAGTAAATACGGAAATCCGGTGCCGCTGGTTTCAGTCTCGCAAAGCGCTCTACAGTCTCCTGGGAATAAGTATATCCCTGTGGATTGGAATATTTCGGTACACACCAGATACCCTTAATAGCAGCATCTTCACTTACCAGCTTCTCTACCATATCCATATCCGGTCCTTGTGGAGTCATAGGAACATTGATCATCTCAATTCCGAAAAATTCCGTAATCTTAAAGTGACGGTCATATCCCGGTACCGGACAGAGGAATTTCACCTTATCAAGCTTGCACCACGGAGTATTTCCCATTACTCCCTGAGTCATGGAGCGTGCGATACTGTCAAACATAACATTCAGGCTTGAGTTTCCATAGATAATAATGTGTTCCGGATCTACCTCAGACATTTCCCCAAGAAGGCGCTTGGCTTCCGGAATACCATCGATCACACCGTAATTACGACAATCTACGCCAGTTTCACATTTCAGATCAGAATCTCCATTCAGGACATCCATCATTTCCATGGACAGATCCAGCTGTGCTGCACTTGGCTTTCCTCTTGACATATCAAGTGCAAGTCCCTGTGCCTTAATTTCTTCAAATTCTTTATCCAGCTCTTTTTTCAGCGCCAGAAGCTCTTCATGATTCATTTCGGTATATTTTTTCATAAGTTCCTCCTTTGGCTTGTGCCTTTTTGGTGTATCCTCCTCGTATATCTTTTCCATTTTAGTATGCTAAAGTGCAGGTTGTCAAGTGTTTGACTGTATTTTACTTATTTACTTTTCTTTTGTTATTTGTTCTGTTATTTATTCTGTTATTTCTAATGCCTTTATTGTGCATAACATCCCTGCAAATGTCAAGCAGGATAAAGACAAAATTGACGTGATTACTGTTTTCTGCTATCATAAGAATATATGGCTGCTCAAAGCCAGAGCCCTGACCTTCCGGCTCTGAATGGCCACCTAATATTATTCTGTATTTTTAATATATCAGAGCTAACTATCCTACAACATTTACATTACAAATACTATAAAACGAGGTTAATATTACTATGTGGATTGCAAATGGCTGGAAAGAATACGAAGTAATTGACACTTCCTGTGGCGAGAAGCTGGAAAGATGGGGGAAATATCTCCTTGTCCGTCCAGATCCGCAGGTTATCTGGGATACCCCCAAAACAGAGCCGGGATGGCGTAAGATGAATGCGCATTACCACCGCAGTTCCAGAGGCGGCGGTGAATGGGAATTCTTTGATCTCCCGCAGCAATGGGATCTTCATTATAAAGAACTTACCTTTCATCTGAAACCATTCAGCTTTAAGCACACCGGTCTTTTCCCTGAACAGGCAGTAAACTGGGACTGGTTCAGTGACAAGATCAAAAAGGCTGGAAGACCAATTAAAGTGCTGAATCTCTTTGCCTATACCGGAGGCGCCACACTTGCAGCCGCAGCTGCCGGTGCTTCTGTGACACACGTAGATGCTTCCAAGGGCATGGTTACCTGGGCAAAGGAAAACGCTGCTGCCAGTGGTCTCTCCGATGCTCCGATCCGCTGGCTTGTAGATGACTGCGTAAAATTTGTAGAACGTGAGATCCGTCGTGGCAATCACTATGATGCCATCATCATGGATCCTCCCTCCTACGGCCGCGGTCCCAAAGGTGAAATCTGGAAAATCGAGGATGCGATTCATCCACTGATCAAACTTTGTACCCAGATTCTCAGTGATAGCCCTTTATTTTTCCTGATCAATTCCTATACTACAGGGCTCGCACCTGCTGTACTTACTTACATGCTCTCAACAGAGCTTAAGAACTATAAAGGACATGTAGATTCCCAGGAAATCGGACTTCCGGTGAAATCCAACGGACTTGTACTTCCCTGCGGTGCTTCCGGAAGATGGGAAGCTGATTAACAAGCAAAATAGCTAAAAATCGCCCCTGCTTTTTTCAGATATTTCCCATTGAACCATATATTTTTTCGCATTATAATCACATTAAAAAGGAGCGTGATCTTAATGTCTGAAAAAAAAGCTGATAACAAGCTTCCTTATACCTGCACCTCCGCCTATGACCGTGAAGCCTGTAAAGGGTGCGTCTGTTCCACCTGTTACGAGCAGGAATTCTGTGATCGCTGCAGTACCTGCGATAACCAGTCCAGGCGCAAAGAGCGTTGCAATGCTTATGAAGGAGCTTACAACTACTAATTTCTATTGCAAAAAACGAGCTGGGCATGCACTGATTTCGTGCATGTCCAGCTCGTTTTCTTATAACCTGTTCTATTTTACGATCAACAGCCCGCTTTCGCAGCCTTCTCTTTCAACCTCTCATCCCACAGCTGATCTGCTCTTTCTTTCCAGCAGGCAGCATACTTATCACATTTGCCGCAAAGATGATCTGCACTCTCAGGTGACTGCAGGTCTGTAGATTTCGCGCCAGTTTCTTCTACCAGTCTGCGGAGGATTTCCGGATTTTCCAGCATTGGACATGGACGGAACATATTTTCATTGAATGGCTGATTGTCATGGTATGCCTGGAAAATCGGGCTCTTCAGTGCATCCAGAAGAGAAGTATCCTTAATGTTGCAGTTTGAATAATGGATAAATACACAAGGCTCCACATCACCGTTTGCATTGATATGCAGATAATGTCTTCCACCTGCAATACATCCATGTACAAACTCCGCATCATTCTGGAAATCAAGTGTGAAAATTGCTTTGGAGCTTCTGTACTGGCGGATCGCACGATACATTTTCTCACGCTGGTCTGGTGTCAGAAGCAGTTCCGGAGAAGCATCGTTTCCAACTGGCATGTAATGGAAGAACCATGCAAATAATGCACCACAGTCAACCAGCTTGTCGAAATACTCCTCGCTGCTTACACTGTCCACATTTACGCCTGTGTAACAGGTAGAAACACCAAATGGAAGACCTCTGTCTTTTAACAGCTTCATAGCGTGCATAACTTTCTGGTAGATTCCCTCACCACGACGTCCGTCATTGGCTTCCTCTGAGCCTTCCAGACTAAATGCAGGAACGAAGTTCTTTACTCTTAAAATCTCATCACAGAATTCCTCATCAAAAAGGGTTCCGTTTGAGAAAGAAAGGAACTCGCAATCCGGATGCATTTCGCAAAGCTTGATCAGGTCTTTCTTACGGACAGTTGGTTCACCGCCTGTATAAATATACATATAAACACCAAGCTCTTTACCCTGTCTGATAATGGAGTCGATGGTCTCCAGATCCAGATTCAGTTTGTGGCCATATTCTGCTGCCCAGCAGCCTGTACAGTGAAGGTTACATGCACTTGTAGGATCCAGAAGGATTGCCCACGGAACATTGCAGTTATTTTCAGCTGAAACCTCTTCCTGTCTTGCGCTGCCCTTCAGGCTTGCATTTACGATAAAGTTCTGGAAAAAGGTTTTACGTACACCCGGATCCAGTCTGTAAAGATTCATGATCAACTGATACCAGTTGCTGTTTTTATCCTGAATCGCATTACGAATCGCATCCCTCTGACTCTTATACCAGTCCTCTGGAGTGAATTTATCAACCAGCTCCATCAGCTTCGGAATGTTTGTCTCCGGATCTTTCTCCAGATATTCTAATGCTTTTGTTACTGCACCTTCCATAGCGGCCTGTTTTGCCTTGTCAATCAGTTTCATAATGCTCCTCCTTTGTTTAAGCTATGATACAAATCCCATGAAGATGTTTCTTTTACATGGAATCTATTTCCTTATATTTTTTATGATGATTATCTTTTCTCACACTTCTCTATATTCATCCTCACAGACAACACTGCTATTCTCCCGGATCTTAACCGTATAAATCGCTACACACAGTTTCAGGATTCCCTCCAGAAGGAAACCGATTCCGGTGAATATTACAGTCAGCTTCGCACCGCCTGCCGGATCGATGAGAAGAATCATCCCGAAGATTCCGGTTGCAATTGCAACAATAAGAATTGCCCACCAGAGATTTAAACCAAATTTTCTTGCCTCTACCGACATCTGAATCCGAAGCAATGCATCTGCCAGAATCAGCAATCCAAAGATTACAAAGATCAGCCTGAGAATGGATTCCCTTTTTACCAGGATCAGAATTCCCATAGCGATCATAAGAATTCCAAAGCCCAGATCAAACTGAAACGCCAGACAATAGAAATCCCTCGAAAAATATCCGATTATCTTTATGATTCCATCTGCTATAAATAACAATCCGGCGATTACGCAGATTACTTTCATCGCCCCAGCCGGATCTGCCATCAGGAAAATGCCTAGTCCGCAAAAGATAACAGCCATTACGATATAGCCGTTTCGTGCGATTTTCAAAGCTGTTGACGCATTCATACAGATTCTCCCTTCTGTCTTACCTCGCCTTTTCATGTTCTATATTATAATGAGAAAAATTACCAAAAGGAACGGACAAAAAAAGGACTGTGTCCAAAATTCAGACACAATCCATAATTTGTCTAAATGCTGTCAGCATTCATCCTTATCCGGTTCCATTACATTCCAGAGTCTGTCACAGCTCACATCAGCTTCAGTGTTGCCGGCTTTTCACCGGCTGCCTTCTCCAAAGCCTTCTCAAAGGAATTTCCGTGGAGATCACGAAGCTTATTGGCATATTCGGTAAGATCATAGGACATTCTATGATCCATCCAGTCCAGAATGATTCCTGTCATCACACATTTATAAAAATGCATGAGAATCTTCATCTCTTCTTTTTCCAGGATTCCTTTGTCGAAATTATGCTCTACATACTGCCGCACAATGTAATCACACATTTTATCCAGTGCATTGGTAAAAACATCTCTTTGCACGGAGCAATATATATGAAGCATGGCTTTCTTATTCTCTCCCATAAGATTCACCAGGACTTCCAGACCTTCCAGCACAGAGCCAACATCTACCTGGCTTTCAAAAACATGGTCTACTTCCCGCAGCAGGGCATATTCCACAACATCTGAAATATCCCGGAAATGATAATAGAACGTATTCCGGTTCACACCACACCGCTCTACGATATCTTTTACTGTGATCTTCCCAAGAGCCTTCTCATTCAGCAGTTCAAATAATGTTTTGATAATAATTTCTTTTGTAAAACCAGACATCTTCTCACCTGTTGTCATTTGCGACTTGTTAAGTTATTATCACAGATTATGCCACAAACTATTTTAAAATGCAAGAGCTGAAACCGCCCCCTGCTAAACACTACCAGGAAGCAGTCATTCATACCGGAATAACACAGTCTCTCTATTTTTCTTCATTCCGGCAATTCATCATTCTCTGGAACTGATTCATCTCATGGGTCATATCCCTGACCGCGCCATAAAACGTCTTATGCCCATCCTGCTCCCTCAGGAAAAAGGCCTTGATCTTGATCCACATATATTGGCCATCTTTTCTTTTGCGGCGCACAGTCCCCTCTGCTCCCTCTGCCAGTCTTTGGAACGAACGTCGGAAAATATCCTGCATCTTCTTCCTGTCCTCTGGATGTATTTCCTCCAGCACCTGGACATTTTCTGCAAGGTCTACTGGATCCTGTCCGATCAGAAGACAATACTTGTCATTCACCTGAACCAGTTCCACATTATCATTATATACATCGTAAATAGCGATCGGTCCAAGAATATTATTCAGGATTCCATCGCTTGCCAATTCGGACTGGAACAACTCCTTGAAACGGACATGTTCGATCTTTCTTGCCTGAATGCCACGGTAATCCACATTATTTTCATCCAGAAGAAGTTCCTTTACCTCCTCTATGGGAAGTGGTTTATAAAAGAAATAACCCTGGCCATAGATACAGCCCATATTCAACAGGTAATTAATCTGATCCTCCGTCTCAACTCCCTCAGCGATCATACGAAGTCCCATAATATTAGCCATTCTGGTAACTGCCTCCAGAATTCCCATACCCTTTCCCATGGTATTTTCATCCATCTTCAGGAACTTCATATCAATCTTCAGAACATCCACATTCACATCCTTCAGCATATTCAGGGAGGAATATCCACTTCCAAAATCGTCCATCAAAACGGTAAAACCTGCATTACGAAGCTCCTCAGCGATACCAGTGATCACCTTATATTCTTCCACATAAGCACTTTCTGTGATCTCAAGCTCCACATATTCAGGCGGAAGCCCGTATTTGTGTACCAGCTTCTTAAAATAGTCCACTACGTCGATTGCATAAATATCCACGCTGGAAACATTTACAGAAATAGGAATCACCTTATGCCCTGTCCGGATCCACTCCTGGAGCGTCTGACAGACCTGCTCCCAGACCTTCTTATCCAGTTCTGTAACCAGACCGTTACTTTCCATGATCGGAATAAAATAGCCAGGTGCTACGATTCCTTTAGTAGGATGTTTCCAGCGGACCAGTGATTCCAGTCCTACGATCTTGCCTGTATTTAAATTGCACTTGGGCTGAAGGTAATAGATAAATTCATCCCTCTCAAGACCTGCCTGCACCTGCGCCAGCAATACATGATTATTCTCCAGTCTGGTCTTCATATCAGAACTGTAATAAGCAGAACGGACTGCATAATTTCCCTTCACAGTCTCCTGGGCAAGGATGGCCCTATCATACATCTGCGAAGCACTAAGCCAGATATCATCGATCACATAGAAACCAAATGCTGGTAAAAATCCGGTATGTCCTCCATATGCACGCACAAAACCAGTGATCTGGTGCTTCATGCTCTCAAGCATTTCCTTATCATTTGGAAGAACGATCACGAAATCATCTCCGCCCATGTAACCTGCAATTCCCCCGGATTCCTGACGCAGCCTGGTAAGGTGGGAACCAATTTCCCCCAGCAGCCTGTCTCCAGCCTTCTGTCCATACCATTCATTAAAAAGTTTAAAATGCTCAATATCAATGGCTACCAGGCAATATTCTCCTCCCTGGATTCCATTTATCCTGAGAAAAGCTTCTGTCTGTCTGAAAAATGGCTCTCTTGCAAACAATCCCGTAAGCTTATCCGTCTCAACAGCTGTACAATTCCGCTTCTCCAGAATTTCTTTTTTCATATTTACAAAGCGGCACATTTCATCCAGATCATGCTCACTGATATCTCTTGTAAGAATCACGTGGCAATTCTCGGCTCCTGGCCACTGGATCTCGCCTGCATTGATTTTCAGCCAGGTCTGCTCATCCTCATTATAGAACATATCTGTCTTACGATTCTTATGCAGCAACGGACAATTACGGCATGGCAACTCTCTTTTACGGAACTTCTCATAGCAGGTGTCTCCTATTTTTATCTCGGGAAACAATCGGGTCAGCCCCTGGCTGATATACTGAAGTCTGTATGCCCCATCAACTATGTATGTATTTGTCTCAGTACTCTTTTCCTGTTTCATATGCACTCTCTTCCGTTTCTAAGTGTAAAAATCCCCATTTAAAATCATTATAATTCATTTTTATTCAATCCGCAACATTTCAATATGCGAAAGTTTTTTCTGTTTTTTTGGTGATTGTGTTGCATTTGTCCAGCCTTTCTTTTACACTCATAAAGATAATAAACCATAAGAATTTCTTAAGATTTTCCCCCTTTCATCTTAAAAATTCTCTGATACCTTATTAAATAGATGCCAGAGACAAACGTTCTTTTTGCCCTGCATCTTAAATACAAGGAGGTGAAAAAGAAAATGGCCACAATTCTGGTTTGTGATGACGACAAAGATATCGTAGAGGCAATCGGCATTTATCTGGAGCAGGAAGGGTACCAATTCTTGAAAGCCTATGACGGGCAGATGGCACTTTCCATTATGGAAAAAGAAAAAGTGGATCTGCTGATCATAGATATCATGATGCCAAAACTTGACGGCATACGCGCAACTTTAAAAATACGGGAAGAGCATGCCCTTCCGATCATCATTCTTTCTGCAAAATCAGAAGATGCAGATAAGATTCTGGGATTAAACGTAGGTGCAGATGATTATGTCACTAAGCCCTTCAGTCCACTTGAACTGATTGCAAGAGTACGCTCCCAGCTTCGCAGGTATACACAGCTTGGCGCGGCTGTTTCCAAGGAAAGCCTGCATATTTATACAACCGGCGGGCTTCTGGTAAATGATGACCAAAAAGAAGTTCAGGTGGACGGTGAAATTGTAAAACTTACACCAATTGAATACAATATTCTGCTCCTTCTCATAAAAAACCAGGGACGGGTATTTTCTATCAATCAGATTTATGAAAGTATCTGGAATGAAGAAGCAATTGCAGCAGATAATACAATTGCCGTACATATCCGGCATATCCGGGAAAAAATTGAGATCACTCCCAAAGAGCCCAGATATTTAAAAGTAGTCTGGGGACTTGGATATAAACTGGAAAAAATATAAAATCACTGCATATTGGAGCCTGTCTGAAAAGGGCTCTGGAAAGGGGTTAAAATGAAAAAGAAAAAATGGCAGCGCAGCACTGGGATAAAAGGGCTTCTGCTTATCCTGCAATATCTTCTTCTGGGAACCGGTATCTTCCTGGGTTTATTTTTGCTTACTTTGTGTACTCACGGTCTGAGGCTTTCCGATTCTGGAAAAGATTACCTGGATTCCAAAGCTTTCGCAAACACATTTTATGACGCAACTTATGATGTCACACATGCGATCTCATGCACATTCCCATATACAGATTCCCTAAAGGAGGATATCCCTGGAACTGTCATCGATCTGAATGAAATCGCAACAGACGAAAAGATTTCCTTTCATAACACATCTGGTCTGGCCTATTCTCTTTCCGATCTGGAAAAATGGGCAAAGGATTTCGATACTTCCAGTGGAAATCCCATTGTAATCTGCCACCTTGCGTCTTCTGATGCAACAGACTCTCTTTTCTGGTGCTATTACTATGTGGATGATTTTCTGAAAAGAATCGACAACGGGGAATTCACTTTCTCCGTGAATCCGGATTATTATGGATATGATTCTGAAGTCTTTTCCACCGACGAGGCATCCACAGAAGAAACAGGTACTAACCAGATTATTTCACAGATCAGAGAAGACCTGCATTATGGAGTTGCCGATGATCTCTCCGGTATTCAGATAGAAGCTTCAGATGGAAAAGTGCTTTTTGATTCCATTTCCCTTTATCAGGGATATTATGAACCTACAGAAGCTTATTCTCCCCAAGGCGCAGACAGTGTCCTGGCTGTATTAAACTCAGATAGCCGTTGGAACAGCCGCATTGAAGAGGCTTTTGAATCCCTTTATAATCTTCTGTGCCAGGTGGAATTTTATACCCAGCAGAAGCAGGTACTGGAAAGCTATTCTCAGGGACATTCCAACATGAGTTACGTTTACATCAATGAAGAGACCGGACAGGTTCTTTCCAATGACAGCAAACTGGCGGACAGATTAGAGAATGATTCGATTTCCAAGGATACTGTCTCCAACAGACTATCCGGAAAATCCCCCTACATTCTTATTCAATCGGGATCTGATGACTTTACCAGCAATCTTAACGGACTGGACAATCAGAACACTTTCCCTGGAAATGATATCACCTATAGTTCCTGGAAAGAATCAGTCGGCTCCATGCTGTCTGGAATCAATGGCAATTTTGTTTTTGCAGCCTGTGTAGATCAGACCTTTCCTGTTTCTGACACCTTTTCTACCGGCAAAACATTTTTTGACAGCTATTCCAGATATCCGCAGCCTGTATTCTTCTTATTTCTGCTATGCATTTTGCTTTTCCTTGCTTCCTTTGTGTGGCTTACAACCGTTGCCGGAAGAAAAAGCACAGACGAAGAACTGCACCTTTGCTTTTTTGATTGCTGGCCTACCGAACTAGCTGCCGGATTTGTCCTATTTTCCTGCTTTTCTGTTGCCAGTCTGTTTTTACGATGCCTTTCTTTTGCTGACTATCAGATTGCCAAACTACAGGCATCCCTTGTGGATGCATCTCTGCTGTTTACGCTTTTGTTGCTCGGACTTCACACTCTGTTCTGGTTCCAGATCGGCTACCTGAGCCTGGTACGGCGGATAAAGGCAAAACAGCTTTGGAAAAACAGCTGCCTGAGATGGCTTCTTCGCCTGCTTGTTAAAATAACCCGCAAAACCAGTCACAAGCTCCACTCTCTGGCTGATTTTTATTCCAGAAACACAGCTGCCAGACTGAAGGTAACCTTTGCCTTTCTTGGCTTTGTTTTCTTCAAATATGTGATCTTTGGTCTTTTCCTTGGTAATATACAGTTGTTCTTTTTGTTCAGCTTCTGCGCAGACCTATTGCTTCTGTTTTTCTGCATAACAAAGGCCTATCACAGGGAACAGATCATAAAAGGGTTAAAGGAAATTTCTGATGGAAACCTTCAGTATAAAATTTCTCTGGAAAGGCTTTCCGGTGATGATAAGCGCATGGCTGAATACATCAATAATATAGGAAGCGGACTTGATGCAGCTGTGGAAAACAGTGTAAAAAATGAGAGGATGAAGACGGAACTGATCACCAACGTTTCCCATGATCTGAAAACCCCCCTAACCTCCATTATCAGCTACATTGATCTTCTGAAGCGGGAAAATTTCACAGATCCGAAAGTATTGGAATATCTGGATATCCTGGAAGCAAAAGCCTCACGGCTGAAAATTCTCACAGAAGATGTCGTGGAAGCATCCAAAGCCAGTACTGGTAATCTTACACTGAACATGACCAATATTGATTTCGCAGAAATGCTTCACCAGGTAATCGGGGAATTTGAAGAATGTTTGGAAGCTCACCATCTGACCATGATGGTACAGTTTCCAGATGAACCTTCCATAATCTATGCAGACGGTCAACGTCTGTGGCGTGTACTGGAAAATATCTTCGGCAACGTAACAAAATACGCCATGGAAGACACCCGGGTCTACGCCGAAGTAAGAAACTCCCGTGATCATGTAATCTTCACCTTAAAGAACATCTCTTCCCAGCCTTTAAATTTCGCAGCCGAAGAACTTACCGAACGCTTTGTCCGCGGTGACGTGGCCCGCAACACAGAAGGCATCGGACTTGGGCTTAGCATTGCAAAAAGTCTCACAGAACTCCAGGGTGGCAAATTCCAGCTTTACCTGGACGGCGATTTATTCAAGGTAACCATCACGTTTCAGGCGCAGTCCACCAGAAAAGCTGACGGGAAAGTGCCTGCACAGCCAGAGCCAGAAGTGCGATAACCAAGGCTTCCATGGCAGGCTTCGGGAAGATACGATAAAGTTTTATATATGCATATAAAAACAGCAACAGAAGTAAGCAATTTGTTTACTTCTGCTGCTATTTTGCAAAGCCGCCCAGAGCGTGTTTGAAAAAAGCTCTAGTATTCCAGCTTCGGCATATTCTTAAATTTCTCAAACTCCGCATCTGTGCATTTTACATAATGTGTACCGCCAATATGATGATAAGTTCCTTCATTATAATTGATTCCGGAAGTTTTATAATCATAGGTCTCCGCTACACGGTTCTTCTCCACTGCCGGGTTCGGCGACGGGATCGCGGAAAGAAGGCTTCGTGTATATGGATGCATCGGATTCTCGAAGATTTCCTCTGTAGTACCGGTCTCAAGCAGATGGCCCAGATGGAGAACACCAATACGGTCAGAGATATATTTTACCATGGAAAGATCATGGGCGATAAACAGATATGCAGTTCCTGTCTCCTGCTGGATATCCTTCATCAGATTGACTACCTGTGCCTGGATGGACACGTCAAGAGCAGAGATACATTCATCTGCAATGATCAGCTTCGGATTCATGATCAGCGCACGGGCAATTCCAACACGCTGTCTCTGTCCACCGGAAAACTGGTGGGGATATCTTGCCGCATGCTCCGGAGCCAATCCAACCTTCGCCAGAATGGCTTTGATCTTCTCCTCACGTTCTTCTTTCGTCTTATACATATGATGAATGTCCAGGCCCTCACCAAGGATATCCCTTACCTTTTTACGGGGATTCAGGGATGCCATAGGGTCCTGGAATATCATCTGCATCTGTATCCTCAGAGCCTTATTCGTCTCTTTATTCATCTTGCCGCTGATATCCATACCATTAAACTTAATAGTTCCTGCGGTAGGATCATAAAGACGGATCACGCTTCGTCCGATGGTGGATTTACCGGAACCGGATTCTCCAACCAGTCCGTAGGTTTCCCCAGGGTAGATTTTGAAGGAAACATCTTCTACTGCATGTACGGTAAAGCTGCTGCTCACCTTAAAGTACTGTTTTAATCCATCCACAGTAAGGATCGGCTCGGCATCATAATTTACAGCCATGTTCTTCTGCCTCCTTCTTCATTCTTTCGATTCGGTTCTTTAACTCTTCCGGCATTTCCACCTTCGGAGCTCTTGGATCCAGAAGCCAGGTTGCAGCGAAGTGATCCTTTGTAATCTGGAACATTGGCGGCTCCAGCTTATCATCGATCTCAAGTGCATAGCGGTTACGAGGTGCAAAAGCATCTCCTGGCTTCTCATGAAGCAGGTTTGGCGGGGATCCCGGAATGGTATACAGTCTCTCATCATCTGTATCAAGATCCGGCATGGAGGAAAGAAGTCCCCAGGTATATGGATGACGCGGATCATAGAAGATTTCGTTTGTAGTTCCTCTCTCCACGATTTTTCCAGCATACATAACATTAATAAAATCAGCAACTTTGGCAACTACGCCAAGGTCATGTGTAATATAGATAACAGAAATTCCACGTTCCTTCTGGACCTTTTTGATCAGCTCAATGATCTTTGCCTGGATGGTAACGTCAAGGGCTGTAGTCGGCTCATCACAGATCAGAAGATCCGGGTTGCAGGCAAGAGCAATGGCAATGACAACACGCTGGCGCATACCACCTGAAAGCTGGTGTGGATAGTTCTTCATACGCTTTTCAGCATCTTCGATTCCAACCTCTTTCAGAAGCTCAACTGCACGGTTCCAGGCTTCTTTCTTCGGGGTTTTGAAGTGCCAGCGCATCCCTTCCATGATCTGTTTTCCAATTGTCATGGTAGGATCCAGACTGGTCATTGGATCCTGGAATACCATGGCGATTCTTTTTCCATTAATATGTCTGCGGATCCATTTTTTATCTTTTTTCAGGATATCTACCGTCTCCGGTGTGCCATCTGCATGATGATAGCTGAACTCAATAGTACCTTTCTCCACCTTTGCGTTGGAAGCCAGGATTCCCATTGCAGCTTTCATGGTAACAGATTTACCGGAACCGGACTCTCCTACGATAGCAACGGTCTCCCCTTTGTAAAGATCAATGTTGATACCGCGGATAGCATGTACCGTTCCTGCAGTTGTGGAAAAGGTGATATCCAGGTCTTTGATATTAAGAATTTTTTCATCTGACATTGAAAATCACCTCACATTTCTTTCAATTTCGGGTCGAGAGCCTCACGAAGGCCGTCAGCCACCAGGTTAAAGCTAAGCATCAAAAGCGCCATAACAACGATCGGCGGAATGATCTGATACGGATGAGTGGTAAAGAAGTTAAATCCTTCGGAAATCAATGATCCAAGAGAGCACTGCGGTACCGGAATACCAAGACCTACGAAGCTTAAGAATGCCTCTGTAAAAATAGCGGTCGGAATGGAGAACATAACCTGTGTGATGATCGGTCCGATAATATTCGGAAGGACTTCTTTGAAAATAATGAAGAAGCTGCCTGCACCAAGTGTTCTGGAAGCGAGCACGAACTCCTGCTCTTTTAATTTCAGCATTTCAGCACGGGCAATACGGCTCATACCGATCCATTCCGTCAGCATCAGGGCAATGACGATAGTTACCATACCAGGTTTCAGGACCAGAAGAAGCAGTGTTACGATAACAAGTCTTGGGATACCGTTTGCTACCTCCAGGATACGCTGCATGATCATATCTACTTTTCCGCCGAAATAACCGGAGATCAGACCATAGCTCATACCGATGAGCATATCAATGATCGCTGCTGCAATGGCAATGATCAGGGAAACACGGGCACCTGACCAGGTTCTTGTCCAGATGTCACGTCCCAGGTTATCACTTCCGAACCAGTAGTATACATCAGTAAGACCTTTGTCCTCATAATTGTTTATGGTCTTGGAGCCTCTTGATGTCTTGAAATTTTCACTTCCATCAAAGATACCGAATTTCTCTAAAGCTTTTACACGAGGTGCAAAGTTCTTTTCACTTAAGTTCTGACCGGAATAGGTGTAATCATTCATGCCAGGACCGATTGCTGCCATTATGGTGATCAGGATGATCAGAACCAGACCAACGATGGCACTTGTTTTTTTCACGAAGCGGAGCAGGACATCTTTCCAGAAGCTCTGTGCCGCAAAGTTGGAATCAATGCCGATCTCTTCTGCATTGTTTTTCAGGCGGAAATCAGACTCTACCGGAACGTATGCCGGTGCTGTCTCCACCACTGCTGCGGTGCTTTTTTTCATGATGTCAGTCTCCTTTCTTTGCCAGTCGGATTCTCGGGTCGATCACACCATAGAGAATATCTACAACCAGCATGATTACAATATACATTGCGGAATAAATAAAGCTTAAAGCGATTACTACATTATAGTCATTGGACTGAATGGCATTGACCAGAAGACTTCCAACACCTGGGATAGCGAAAATTTTCTCTACTACCAGAGAACCAGTCATCAGGTCTACGATCAATGGTGCCAGAACAGTGATGATCGGGATCAGGGCATTACGAAGTGCGTGACGGAAAATCAATGCAGATCCGGAAATACCTTTACTCTCTGCCAGAAGCATGTAATCACTGCCAAGTACCTCCAGCATCTCGCTTCGGGTAAAACGGGCGATGGATGCCATGGTAAACATGGAAAGGGCGATACTTGGGAGCACACTGGACATTCCTGCATTGTTCGCTTTGTACAGCATTGGGAACCACTGGAGACGGAAACCAAGACTGTAGCTGAGCCCAAGGGCAAATACATAGGACGGCACCGACACACCGATAACCGATATGACCGTGGCCAGCGAATCCCATATGGTGTTATGCTTCAATGCAGCCAATAGTCCCAGAAGCAGCCCGACTATGGCTCCAATGGTAACGGCAAGGCCTCCGATTCCAATAGAAATAGGAAGTCTGGTCTGAATCATCTGGGAAATGGGGGTATTCTTGGAAATATTGTAGCTGACACCAAGATCACCTTTTAACATGTTCTTTGCATAATTTGCGAACTGGACAACTACCGGTTGGTCCAGACCATATTTCACATACAGCGCAGCACGCTGGTCATCATTTAACTTCTCATCATTGAACGGGGAACCCGGCATGAGCTGCATCAGGATAAACAGCACCAGCAGAATTACCAGCAATGTAAAGAAAGAAGTCAAAACTCGTTTTAACGTATACTTCTTCACAACAGTTCCTCCTTGGACATTCGTCCGCTGCTATCCACAGAACGAACAGCAATATTACAGCTTTGTTACTGTACCTCTGGTGTACGGCAACGTTGTTGTGCGTTCTGTAGGCAGCAACGGCAGTATGATCTGTCACTGGACAGCCAGCAAACAGTAATTATTACTTCAAAAGCCGCACCGGGTAAAACCCTGGTGCGGCTGAAGTTATTCAATTCTGTAACCGCTTCCTGCTTTCGCTTCACAGTTACCAATCAGAACTTATTCAGATTTTACTGCATTTTTGTATACACGGTTCAGTGCGCATGGATGGAAGTCAACGCCTGTTACTGCGCTGGACATCATCTCTGCATTTGCCTGTGTGTAAAGTGGGAAGATTACAGCGTCATCCATAACAAGTTTCTCTGCGTCATACATTCTAGCCCAACGTCCCTCAGCATCTGTGCAAAGGTCACCAGTTGTGCACTCTGCGATGATGGAGTCATAATCTGCATTGCTCCACAGACCATAGTTGTTGGAGTTGTCTGTAATCCACATTCCAAGATATGTCATCGGGTCTGCATAGTCTGGTCCCCAACGGGTAAGAGCTACCTCGTAGGTTCCGTTCTGCATATCCTCAACACGCTGTTTCTTAGGCTCTACTGTAAGGTTTACAGTTAATCCTGGAAGAGCTGTCTCCCACTGCTCTTTCAGAACCTGTGCAACTTTCTGAGGTGCATCATCAGCGTCAACGATCATATCAAGCTCGATCTCTGTCTCGCCAAGTTCCTCAAGACTTTTTGCCCAGTAATCAGCAGCTTTCTCTGTGTCATATGCGCAAACATCGGAGAATTTCTCCTTATCTGCGGAGAAGTCAGATCCGTCAGGACCTGCTGCAAACTGCATAGGAACTGCTGTATAAGTCGGAAGGGAACCATCTTTCAGAACGTCTGTTGTGATGGATTCACGATCGATTGCCATTGTCATTGCCATACGGATATTTAAATTTGCAAGCTCTGGAACAGCTGAGATGTTAGGGCTTACATACCAAAGATATCCAGCACCGATT
>JAQXQS010000039.1 GCA_029101305.1 Clostridia bacterium
GAAACCAGCCTGCATCAGAGCACATACACCACCGCATAATACAGCCTGCTCACCGAAAAGGTCCGTCTCGGTCTCGGTACGGAAGGTTGTCTCAAGAACACCAGCTCTTGCTCCGCCGATGCCAAGTGCATATGCAAGTGCAACGTCAAGAGCTTTTCCTGTGTAATCCTGCTCAACAGCTACCAGACACGGAACACCTTTGCCTGCCTGATACTCGCTTCTTACTGTATGTCCAGGTCCTTTTGGAGCGATCATAGTAACATCTACGTTCTTTGGCGGAACGATGCATCCGAAATGAATGTTGAAACCATGAGCGAACATAAGCATGTTACCCTCTTCAAGGTTTGGCTCGATATCTTTCTTATACATATCAGCCTGTTTCTCATCATTGATCAGGATCATGATGATATCAGCTTTCTTTGCAGCCTCTGCTGCTGTATATACTTTAAATCCCTGCTCTTCAGCTCTCTTCCAGGATTTGCTGCCTTCGTAAAGACCGATAATGACATCGCATCCAGACTCTTTCAGGTTCAGTGCATGAGCATGTCCCTGGCTACCGTAGCCAATAATTGCGATTGTCTTTCCATCTAATAAAGAGAGATTACAATCTTCCTGGTAAAAAATTCTTGCTGACATTTTCGTTTCCTCCTACTGTGTTAAAACTTAAAAATATGTATCGTTAAGGGTATATATATGCATATTCTGTGTATGGTTATTCATTACATCCATGCATACCCCTTAGCAAACTATAGAAATTTTACTCCATGAGAGCCCCTCTCAAGTCCCATGACACCGGCCCTTGCCAGCTCCAGGATCTCGTAGTCTCCCATAAGATCAATAAACGCCTCCAGCTTAGTCTTGGAGCCAGTCATCTCCACGATCAGAGAATCCTTGCTCACATCCACCACCTTGGCACGGAAAATATCTGCAATGGAAACAATTCCCTGTCTCTGCTCAGGTGCTGCTGCAACCTTCACAAGAACGGTCTCGCGAACAACGCTGTCAGATGGATCCAAAACCTTGATATCCCTTACATCTACCAGCTTCGCAAGCTGTTTCACGATCTGATCAAGAATCGCGTCATCTCCACTGCACACCACGGTAATACGGGTGTAATTCACATCTGCTGTAACTCCAGCAGTAATGCTGTCAATATTATAACCACGGCGGCTGAACATTCCGGCAATACGGCTGAGCACACCCGACGTGTTATCAACTAATAAAGATAAAATCTTGTTTTGCATAAAAATAATCCTGCTTTCGTGCTTCAGATTGATATGGTTACCATTATAGCAACATAATTTTTTTTGTCAATGCCACACTTCAAAAAAAATTTAATGTTTTATTGTATTAAAGCATATTTATGCATATCTGTCTTTCTCACGCAAACATTTAATGTGTCTGTGTCCGCATAAAAATCTACCATAGTTGGATAAGGTTATAAAATTCCAACTAACAACCCAATTCCTGACACTTGGTAATGCACCGCTCCGAACCATTTTTTATATCAAATATTTCCCCTGCAGATCCGTAACTGTCTTAGGATTCAGGTATAATCCTCTCCTCAGAAACCTGTCCACATTCCCATATTCTGTATAAATAACCCGGAACATCCGGTCGAGATATTCCTCTTTTACTTTAAAAAGCGCCGACACTTTATTTACATTTGCAATACTGTCCAGCCTGTTTGCTTCCAGATACCGGAGCATATAATCCAGTTCCCCTGCCAGACATACATTCGAACGCATAAAATCCTCGCGTATCTCATCCCTGTGCACACCCAGTGCACAAAGAAGAAGTGCTGTGGTCACTCCTACCCTGTCTTTTCCAAAACTGCAGTGCCACAATACAGCGCCATTTTCGTGATGCAGCAACACATCCATAAACCGTGCACACTGCTTAACCGAGTACTGATCCTTTACAAAATTTTCATATTGTATCCTGATCAGCTCTTCAATATCACCATCATACGCCAGTACCTGCTGAAGCATTCCATTTGCCTGAAGCATTCCAAGAACGCTCTCAGGGGAATCACTGATGGTTTCCTCATCAATCATAGGGATATGGTAATACTCCACACCTTTCAAAACAATATCCGGTCTTTCCTTCCGTTCCGTATGATCCCGGAGATCAATCACAGTTTTCAGCTTGCATTCTTCCTGCAAAACACGCTGATCAGCCATGGAAGCATGGTAAAGGTTGCCGCTTCTAAGAAGCTTCCTGGGAAGAACGTGACGGCCATCCTTTGTCGCAATCGCACCAAGATCCCTGGTATTCGGCAGACTCTCAAGTGCGATCTTGCCGCCCTTTGGAAATCCTGTCGCCATCTCCGGATTAAAAAGCTTCAGAATACGCAGGCAATCCTGCGCCTCATGCTCTGTCATTTCAAACTGATAACGTTTCTTACGTCTGGTAATGATAACCAGATAATTAGAAATCATCTGCTTCACTGCTGTCTCTGTGCTTTCGCCTTCCCGATGGATATATGCCCAGATAATATCCCGGCATGGGAGATTATTCTGTATCATATGCCTGAAAAAGACCAGGTTTCCATCTTCTACGCGAATCTTACCGTATCTCATAATTCTCCTCCATTCGTTGCCTTTCATTATTACGATACCACAGAAAACATAATTTGACAATTATTGGAAAGTGTTTATAATCAAAACAAGATAATACAATGCGAGGTAATCTTTATTATGGAAAATCTGATATTTTGTCTGAACGCAACCATCCCCATTTTTATAACTCTTATGCTTGGCTATTTTTTCCGGCGGATTGGTCTGTATGACGATTCTTTTGTCTCCCAGATGAACAAATTCGTTTTCAAGGCTGCTTTACCAGCACTTCTGTTTATGAATATCGCTGAAGCAGATTTCTACGAAGTATGGGATACCAAAATGGTCATCTTCTGCTTTATCACCACATTTTGCAGCATTGCCATCTCCATTGGACTTTCGTTTCTTCTGAAGCCAAGGGATATCCAGGGAGAATTCGTCCAGGCCTCTTACCGCAGCAGTGCTGCCATTCTGGGAATTGCCATTATACAGAACCTGTATGGAGATGCAGGAATGGCACCTCTTATGATCATCGCAAGTGTGCCCCTTTACAATATCATGGCCGTAACCGTGCTGTCCTTTATGAAACCAGGCAGCCATGGCATGAATAAAAAAATGATTCTGAAAACACTAAAGGGAATCGCCACAAACCCGATCATCCTGGGTATTCTGGCCGGTCTTATCTGGTCTGTGCTGCGCCTGCCTCTTCCAACCATACTTAGCAGTACTATAAACAATCTGGGAAAAACAGCCACACCGTTAGGTCTTATGGCAATGGGTGGCGCTTTACATTTTGGAAAAGCATTTTCCAGGTTAAAGGCAACAATCGCGTGTACTTTCATGAAGCTTGTTGGCTTCGCTGCGATCTTCCTTCCAATTGCCATTAAACTTGGTTTCACTCATGATAAACTGGTATCCATTCTGATCATGCTTGGTTCTGCTACCACCGTAAGCTGTTATATTATGGCAAAAAATATGGGGCACGAGGGCTCCTTTTCCTCCAGTGTTATCATGCTGACTACATTGCTCAGCGCTTTCACCTTGACGGGATGGCTGTTTATATGCCGAAGTTTAGGGCTTATTTAATTGCTATATAATGTTCTGGATGTCGATTGCCGGACGCGGTCTGGCAATGTATATTCACCGCCGTGCGGAGCAACGTTCCGGCGAGCTAATGACAAACTACGACTAAGACGCTCAGGAGAGCCTTCGCGCCTAAGTCTCCGTAAGTCATGGATCTCGTCTCCACTAAAATCGCTCCTGAAATGCACG
>JAQXQS010000040.1 GCA_029101305.1 Clostridia bacterium
TCCACGCAAATCGCACAAATCGCATAGGTAGAAAACGGAAAAGACGTATCTTTGCATTCGAAATAAAACGAATAGCGTATGAGACTGGTAGAAGAAAGAGAAGATAAGAGATTAAGATGGCAATGGCAGATCAGTTTCAACCGCAAGGAGACTGACATGAAGTCAGACATCACCATCATTCCTAGCGGCAACTATCATATCCTGATAAAGGGTCTGAAACAGAACGACATCATCAGAATATACGGAACCTCAGGTGTCCTGGCACTTCAGAAACAGGCAAAATCTGAAACAGAACAGCTGACGAAGCTGGCTAACCGTTACCGACTGAATGATTATTCAGAAAAACTTCTGGAGGACTGTCTAAAGAGACAGGCGCCGCTGGCATTTGAAATCCTGGATGTTGATTATTTCAAAGAATTTAATGATAATTACGGACATCTGGCAGGCGATGAATGTATCTGCAGGGTGGCTGAGCTGATCCGCGGCATGGAAGATGAGCATATTTTCTGTGCAAGATATGGCGGGGATGAATTTATCATTTTATACCACGATATGAGTCTTGAGGAAGTAGGCAAAAAGGTGGCAGGCCTCCGGCAGGAGGTAATGAAACTGAATATCAGGCATGAATATTCCCAAACAGCTGATTGTGTTACTCTTTCCCAGGGTGTCTGTTATGATATTCCAAGGCAGGGCAATAAGAACTGGGATTTTCTGCATGCGGCAGATGAGATGCTTTATAAAATAAAGCGAAAAGGAAGAAATGATTTTATAATTGGAAATATCTATACAGAAGTTATTATTTAATGGAAGGAAATTCGTAGTGCTGCTGTGAATGCGAACTCTACAATATTTACGGAAACATAAGAATTTACTTTTCAAACGGTGTGTGGTATGATTTATAGGTATGGGGCAAAGTGAAAATGAGACAAGTGCCCATTACTGTAGAAATACATGTTTCGGAAGAAACATAAGGAGGATATATTTAAAATGAAATTAGGTATCGTTGGTTTACCAAATGTAGGAAAAAGTACACTTTTCAACTCTCTGACAAAGGCTGGCGCAGAATCTGCAAACTACCCATTCTGTACGATTGACCCGAACGTGGGAGTTGTTACAGTGCCGGATGAGAGACTGGCACTGCTTGGGGATTTCTACCATTCCAAGAAAGTGACACCGGCTGTTATAGAGTTTGTTGATATTGCGGGACTGGTTAAGGGAGCTTCCAAAGGTGAGGGCCTTGGTAACCAGTTTCGTGCCAATATCCGTGAGGTAGATGCAATCGTTCACGTAGTGCGTTGCTTCGAGGATACCAATGTTATCCATGTAGATGGAAGCATTGACCCGATCCGTGACATTGAGACCATCAACCTGGAGCTGATTTTCTCTGATCTGGAGATCCTTGAGAGAAGAATTGCCAAGGTTACCAAAACTGCACGTATGGATAAAGAGGCAGCCAAAGAGCTTGATTTCCTTCAGAAAATTAAGAAATGGCTGGAAGATGGCAAGATGGCTATCACAATGGAGCTGGAAAATGAGGATGAGGAAGCCTGGATGGGAACCTATAATCTGCTGACACAGAAGCCGGTAATTTATGCTGCCAATGTAGCAGAGGATGATCTGGCTGATGACGGCGCCAGCAATTCACATGTACAGGCTGTAAGAAAATATGCAGCAGAGCAGAACAGTGAGATTTTTGTAATCTGTGCACAGATTGAGGAAGAGATTTCCGAACTGGATGAGGACGAGCGGAAAATGTTCCTGGAGGATCTGGGACTGAAGGAATCCGGTCTTGAGAAACTGGTAAAGGCAAGCTATCATCTGCTTGGACTTATGAGCTTCCTTACATCCGGAGAAGATGAGACAAGAGCATGGACCATTAAGATTGGAACGAAGGCACCTCAGGCTGCCGGTAAGATCCATTCTGATTTCGAGCGTGGTTTCATTAAAGCAGAGGTAGTGAATTACCAGGATCTTCTGGATTGCGGCTCTTATGCAGGGGCAAGAGAAAAAGGACTGGTCAGAATGGAAGGTAAGGAGTACGTAGTCCAGGATGGAGATGTGATCCTGTTCAGATTTAATGTCTGATAACTTTTTACAACCTATAATAACCTATGACGATACTGCTCAACGATACGGATCGGAGAGAAAAAGGAGAACATAAATGTCAATTCAGTTTCCAAATCTGGGAATAAACCTGGATTATGTGGGAAAATCCATTCAAATTTTTGGATTTGAAATTACATTTTTTGGCCTTATAATAGCTCTGGGAATGCTTCTGGGGATGGGATTTGTGATCCTGGAAGCGAAACGCTGCGGTGAGGAGAAAGACAGCTATCTGGAAATGATGATCGTTTCTTTGCTTTTTGGTGTAGCAGGAGCCAGATTGCTGTACGTTTTTTGTTCCTGGAATCTTTATAAAGGGAATATTGCCCAGATCTTTAATATCAGAAATGGTGGTCTTTCCTTTTATGGAGGATTGTTTGGTGGAATTCTGGGAGCTGCTATTTACTGCGGCGTGCGCAGGAAGTCTTTTATGCAGATGGCAGATACTGCCAGCATGGGAATCATCATTGCGCAGATAATAGGAAGGTGGGGAGATTTCTTTAACAGGGAATCTTTCGGAGAGTATACAAACAGTATATTTGCTATGCAGCTTCCGTTATCCGCTGTACGTTCCAGTGAAGTGACTTCTGCCATGCGGGAAAATCTGGAGACCATAGGAGGTATCTCTTATATTCAGGTGCATCCGGCATTTCTGTATGAAAGTCTCTGGTGTCTGCTTTTATTCCTGCTCATGCTTGTGTGGAAACGCAAAAAGCGTTTTCAGGGAGAAGTATTTCTCAGATATCTGGCTGGATATGGACTGGGACGATTTGTGATCGAGTATCTCAGGACTGATAAGTTGCTGATTCCGGGTACTTCTGTAGGAGTTTCCCAGTTGATCTCAGCAGCATTGTTTCTGATTTGCGCACTGGTTGCTGCCGTTGAGGGAACGATGGCGAAAAAGCGGGCTGCAAGGCGCAGACGCAGGAGAGAACAGGACTATGAAGCACAGGAAAGAGCTGCCAGGGAGGCTGAAGCAGAAGAGTACAGAGACAGAATCAGGCTGGAGAGGGCTTTTGCGGATGAAAAATCAGGCGAAGTACCAGAGGCATATTCCGGAAATGCAGCATTTTATGAAGAAAATCCGGGAGACAATCCGGGAGACAATCCGGGAGAAAATTCCGAAGAGAATTCAGAAGAAGGTGAAGATTCTTCCGCTGAAGAAAACAGCAATCTGGAAGAACTGGATAGGTCAGAGGAAATTCCAGAGGAAAAAAGCGAAGCTGCTCCTTCAAGTAAAGAAGAACCAGATGAAAAATTGGAAAAAGGAAGTCTGGAAAACGCTTCGCAGGATGAAAATCTGGCGGAAAATGAGGAGTCTGAAAAAACAGTGGAAAGCATTGATCATGCTTCTGAAGAAACAGCTTCTGCTGCAAAGAATCCATCATTTTCAGAAGATGATGAATGGCTGTATAGCAAGCCGCGGCGATTTGCGAAAAAACCTGCCGGTCAGCAGGAAGATTGATTCTATGATTGCCAGATATGTGAAACTGGGCTAAAAACTGTTAAAAAGAAAAATATTCAAAAAGCGTCACTTCGGTGGGAACAGTCCCCACTAAGTGACGCTTTTTTGACGCTTTCAAAACTAAAAAAATATAAAAGCTTTTCGAATAAAAAATGTTTTTTGGCTCCAGCCCCCTATTTCTAAGCGACTGTAAGGAGTTTGTAACAGAATTATGTAACTTAATTCATAATTTCCCACTTGTAATTTAGGAGCAAATGGGTTAGAATGATTTCATAAGTGGTAGGAAGTGGAGAAAAGTGGTGACAAATGGGGACGAAGTGGCAGAACTTCCATTTGTTTCCCATCATGAGATACGAGGGGGAGACTTGTATCTCACGAGAGTAGGTGAGTTTTATGTTCATGGGCGAGTACAATCATACGATCGACGCGAAGGGGCGTCTGATCATCCCGGCGAAATTCAGGGAACCCTTAGGAGAAGAATTCGTTCTGACCAGAGGGCTTGATGGTTGTCTCTATCTTTATCCTATGGATGAATGGGAAGCCTTTGAAGAGAAGCTCCGTGCATTACCACTTACAAACAAAGACGCTAGAGCCTTTTCGCGATTTTTTGTTGCAGGCGCAACAACATGTGAACTGGATAAGCAGGGGAGAATTCTCGTACCACAGACGTTACGTGAGTTCGCTGGTCTGGAGAAGGATGTTATTCTGGCAGGTAATCTGAACAGAGTAGAAGTCTGGAGCAAAGAGAAATGGAGCGAGAATTGCGATTATGACGATATGGACAGTATTGCCCAGAGCATGGAGAACATGGGAATCGTCATCTGAGCATAGAATAAGCGATAATCCAACAGGAGACGGAAATGGAATTCAAACACAAATCTGTATTACTGGACGAGACCGTTGGCGGGCTTAATATCAAGCCGGATGGAATCTATGTGGATGGCACTTTGGGCGGCGCAGGACATGCCATAGAGGTATGCAGGAAACTTTCTGCCAAGGGGAGATTTATTGGTATAGATCAAGACCAGGATGCGATAATTGCTGCGAGTGAACGGCTTGCCGCCTTTGACCAGGTGACAATCATTCGCAGCAATTATTGTTACATGGTGCAGGAGCTTGCCGCAAGGGGAATCCATAAGGTTGACGGCATTGTTCTGGATCTGGGAGTATCCTCATATCAGCTGGATAATGAAGAGCGTGGCTTTACTTACCGTGTAGATGCACCTCTTGATATGCGCATGGATCAGAGACAGACGCAGACCGCCAGTGACATTGTTAATGGTTATGAAGAAAGAGAACTGTATCGCATTATCCGCGATTACGGTGAAGATAAATTTGCTAAAAATATTGCGAAGCATATTGTAGCAGCAAGACAGCAGGCACCGATCAGGACTACAGGCCAGCTTACACAGATCATCCGGGAATCAATTCCCATGAAAATACAGGCAGCAGGAGGTCATCCTGCCAAGCGTACTTTCCAGGCTATCCGGATTGAGCTGAACAAAGAACTGGATGTACTTCGTGATTCCCTTGACGGGATGATTGATCTTTTAGATGACGGTGGAAGACTGTGTATTATTACGTTCCATTCTTTGGAGGACAGGATTGTTAAGACGATCTTCCGAAAGAATGAGAACCCGTGTACGTGTCCACCGGATTTTCCGGTGTGTGTGTGCGGGAAGAAATCCAAGGGGAGAGTGATCACAAGGAAGCCGATCCTTCCAAGTGATGCAGAAATGGAAGAGAACCCGCGTTCTAAGAGCGCTAAACTTAGAATATTTGAAAGAAAATTTGTAACTGTTCAGAGCCAAGCGGATTTTCGTACAAAAGTGTGAGTCATGCTTGCATGAACGAATACTTTTGTACAAAAATCCATTTGGCGTATACGCCACACTGACGAAATGGGTCGCATTTTGGAGGTTGGCTCTGAACAGTTACGAAAATTTTAAAAGAAGGGTAAAAAATGGCGGAGACAGGCAGACATACTCATACTACGTCCGGAAGACGTTCACAAAATACGTATGTTGACGGTAATACTGTCCGGAAGATCCAGGAAGTTCCACAGAAACGTGAATATCGTCAGCCAGAGCATTCGGCTCGGAAGAAAAATGCAAAACCAGAATTTACGCCCAGGCAGCAGGTGACACGGCAGAGTAAGCCTCTTAGCCGGGAAACTCGCAGAAACCGCGCCAAGGCCAGCAATATGAACCGTAACTTTGCTATATTCCTGGCTGCACTTGGTATTGTGATCGTGTTTTGCAGTATTAATTATCTGAGACTGAAGACGGAATGCACAAGTAAAAGAAATCAGCTGGCTTCTCTTGAAACCCAGCTGGCAGAATTAAAAGAAGACAATGACGCTTACGAGAGTCAGGTGACTTCAAACATTGATCTTGAAAGAATCAGAAAGATTGCCATCGGACGTCTGGGCATGAAATATCCAAGCAACCAGCAGACGGAAACCTATACTACAGAAGGCGGCAGCTATGTAAGGCAGTATCAGGACGTAACCGGAAAGTAAGGTTAGAGCGTGTTTGAAAAATCATTCCTGCAATCTGCACGTCCTATTTTGCGGGAGTTTTTGCCCTCTTTCAGTCGGCGTAGCCCACTACGCCTCCCTCAATCGGACAAAATCTCTCACAAATTATGACGCACATCTTGCAGAAAGCCTTTTTTAAACACACTCCAGAGAAGGCAGGTGTTTGATTGAGTACTTCAGAGAGAAAAAAGAAAAGAAAACCAATAAAAAAAATAAATCACATTATGAAAAACAAGCTGTCAATACTATTTCTGATAGTATTGGGAGCTTTAGTCGTTTTATTGGCAGTTGTAACCTATTACAATCTGCACAGCGGTGAAAAATACAAGAAACAGGTGCTGAGCCAGGCCCAGCAGAAATATGAGAACCGCACCATGCCAGCAAAACGCGGCACCATTTATGACCGGAATGGAAATGTTCTGGCAACCAGCAACAAGGTGTATAATGTTGTACTGGATTGTAAAGCAGTAAACTCGGATGAAGATTACATTGATCCTACGGTAAAAGCACTGGTGGAAATATTTGGATTGGATGAAGGCGACCTTCGTACACGGCTCACTTCTGAGAAAACAAAAGAAAGTCAGTACCAGGTGGTAAAGAAGCAGGTTTCCATGGATGAAAAAAAGGCATTTGAGGATTACTGCAGTGTACCTGAAGATACAATGATGACACCGGAAGAGATTAAAGAAAAGAACAATATACAAGGCATCTGGTTTGAAGAGGACTATCTCAGAGTTTATCCGTACAATGAGCTGGCCTGCGATACCCTTGGGTTCACCTTTTCCAGAGATACCGCAGATTATGGACTGGAAGGCTATTATAACAGCAGTCTGACAGGAACGGACGGCCGCCAGTATGGATATTTCAATGATGATTCCAACGTAGAACAGACCATCATTGAAGCGACGGATGGAAACAGCCTGGAGATAAGTCTTGATCTTGGAACCCAGCAGATCGTGGAGAAATGGGTAAATGCTTTTAAGGAATCTACAGGTGCAAAAAATATCGGAGTAATCGTAGAGGATCCTTCAACCGGGGAAATTCTTGCAATGGATGGAGGAGACCGGTACGATCTGAATGATCCCCGTGATCTTTCTTCTTTATATTCTTCAGATGAGATCGCCGCAATGAATGACAGCGAGACGATGGATGCACTGAGTGCCATGTGGAATAATTTCTGCGTTACGGATATTTATGAACCAGGTTCTGTAGTAAAGCCTATTGTTATGGCAGCGGCACTTGAGCAGGGGAAAATTTCCACAAGCGATACTTTCTACTGTGATGGTTTCCAGAACTTTGGTGTGCCAGGAAACATGACTACCATTAAGTGTGCAAATATCTATGGACATGGAACAGAAACACTGGCAGAAGTAATCGCCAATTCCTGTAATGATGCCATGATGCAGATCGGTGCGAAAATGGGAGTGGAAAATTTCCTGAAAGCACAGAGTACATTTAATTTCGGTAGCCGTACAGGAATCGATCTTCCAAATGAAGGCTATGGTATCATGCATACCAAAGAGACTATGAAAGAAACAGAGCTTGCATGTTCCGCATTTGGACAGGGCTTCAGCTGCACCATGATCCAGGAAATCAATGCCATGTGTTCGGTCATCAACGGTGGGTATTACTATCAGCCTCATCTTGTGACAAAAATTAAAGACGCAAGTGGAGCAACTGTGAAGACAATCAATCCATTGCTGCAGAAGCAGACGATTTCTTCCAGCATTTCGGCAGATATCCGAAGCTATATGCAGGCCAGTGTGGAGCAGGGTACCAGTATGACATCCAAGGTACAGGGATACAGCTCAGGCGGTAAAACAGGAACAGCTGAGAAATTTCCACGTGGAAATGGAAAATATGTAGTTTCTTTTATCGGATTTGCGCCGGTTGAGGATCCACAGGTTCTGATCTATGTAGTAATTGATGAGCCGCATGTTGAGGATCAGGCCAGCAGTATTTATCCCCAGTATGTGGCACAGGCGATTCTTTCCGAGCTTCTTTCATATATGAACATCCAGCCGGATGAATCTACAGATGGAACAATTCCGACGACAGAGCTGTGGGAGAATTTCAATGGACATGTAAATACTGTGTCCGACAGCCAGATTGATGAGAATGGAAATCTGGTGGATGGCGATGGCAACCGTATTGACTGGGATGGAAACCGAATTGATGAAAACGGATATCTTCTGAACAGTGATGGAAGTTATCAGGTAGATGAAAATGGCAATTATGTCAAATCCTCCAATCTGGACGGATTAGGTGATTCTTACAGCGGATCAGCTGGGGACACTTTGCCGGAGGCAGTTTCTGATACGAATGTTCCAGGACCGCCAGAGGACAATACCAATCCGATCGAGGATAACAATATGGAAAGTGAAGGTTTGACAAATGAGGAGGCCGGGCTTGATTAAAAAGCCAGGAAGCACTCTTACAATCTGCCAGTTCCACATAATATAACATATAACCTTACCTGAAATTATCATAGGATGTCAGGGGCAAAAGTTTTATCGTGCAAGTACGAACAGTTTTTTGACCTTTTGTCCCTGGCATCCGCATATATTATTATGATAATTTCAGATGGGGATTTTTTTATGAAAAAAACCATGACTTTTCACAGGAAAAAAATCTGGCTGGTATTTCTGGTCTGTGCGTTGATGCTTCTGGGACTTGCAGGAAGACTGGTTTATCTTATGGGCTTCAAATCCGATTACTATTACCAGAAGGCGCAGGATCTCCATGAAAGAGAGCGTGCGATCAAAGCTGCAAGAGGGCAGATTCTGGATGCAAAAGGACGGGTTCTGGCAGACAACAAAACCGTATGTACCATTTCTGTCATACACAGCCAGATAAAAGATCCGGAAAAAGTAATTGCGGTTTTGGCTAAGGAATTGGGAATGGATACCGCGACAATCCGAAAAAGAGTGGAAAAAGTATCTTCTATTGAAAAAATTAAAACAAATGTGGAAAAATCTGTGGGAGATGAGATACGGGAATATGGATTGGATGGCGTGAAAGTAGATGAAGACTATAAAAGGTATTATCCCTATGGTTCACTGGCCTCCAAGGTGCTTGGATTTACAGGAGGTGATAACCAGGGGATTATTGGCCTGGAAGTAAAATATGAGGAGATCCTGAAAGGGCAGGCAGGGAAAATTCTGACCACAACAGATGCCAGAGGGGTAGAAATTGACCAGATCGGAGAAACCAGAGAAGATCCTGTACCTGGTGAAAATCTGAAAATAAGCCTGGATGCAGATCTGCAGCAGTATGCCCAGCAGGCAGCCTTGAAAGTGATGGAGGAAAAACAGGCAAAGAGGGTTTCCATTCTGCTTATGAATCCCCAGAACGGGGAAATTTATGTGTGTGTGAACGTGCCGGAGTTTGATCTGAACGATCCCTTTACCCTTAATACAGATGTGGATACAGCAAAGATGAGTGAAAAGGAAAAACAGGATCTGCTGAATCAGATGTGGAGAAATCCCTGTCTGAATGATACATATGAGCCGGGCTCCACATTTAAGATCATAACCATGTCTGCAGGGCTGGAGGCTGGCGTGGTAACTGTAAATGACCGGTTTTATTGTCCTGGCTATAAGCTGGTGGAGGACAGAAGGATTCACTGCGCAAGGCGCACGGGACATGGATCCCAAAGCTTTGTGGAGGGAGCACAGAATTCATGCAATCCGGTTTTTATCGAGGTAGGATTACGTCTTGGCGTGGAAAAATATTATCACTATTTCCAACAGTTTGGGCTGTTGAAAAAGACCGGTGTGGATCTGCCCGGGGAGGCAGGGACGATCATGCATAAGATGGAGAATATGGGCGAGGTAGAGCTGGCAACGGTAGCATTTGGACAGTCTTTTCAGATCACACCAATCCAGCTGGCAGCCACTGTCAGTTCTTTGATCAATGGTGGCAGGAGGATCACGCCTCATTTTGGGGTGTCTGTTTTAAGTCACGATGGTACCAGCGCAAGAAAGCTGGAATATCCGGTAGAAGAGGGCATTGTTTCCGAAAAAACATCGGAAACGGTAAGAGGAATTCTGGAAAAAGTAGTATCAGAAGGCTCCGGTAGAAATGCGCAGATTGAGGGACATACCGTTGGGGGAAAAACTGCTACTTCCCAGACCTTGCCCAGAAGTGCCAATCGCTATATTTCCTCTTTTTTAGGCTTTATGCCGGCAGAAAATCCACAGATCCTTGGACTTTGCATCATTCACGATCCACAGGGAGTGTATTATGGAGGGACTATTGCCGCACCAGTTATAAAAAATATTTTTGAGGCGGTCATTGCCAGCGGGGAAATCTGACGAAAACAAACCTATGGGTTGATAAATAAGGGGAAAAGCTTTATACTAAAAAGAAAAAACGAAAGAGTTAAAGAGGTGTGAGGATGGAATTTCATATTGTGATCCCGGTGCTGATTTCTTTTGCAATCAGTGCTGTATTAGGACCTGTTATCATCCCTTTTTTGCGTAAGCTAAAAATGGGACAGACAGAGAGGACAGAGGGCGTACAGTCCCATCTGAAAAAAGCCGGAACCCCGACCATGGGCGGCGTGATCTTTCTGATATCCACGATTATTACATCATTGTTTTATGTAAAAGATTACCCCAAGATCATTCCAGTGCTGTTTCTGACACTGGGATTCGGACTGATCGGTTTTCTGGATGATTATCTGAAGGTAGTGCTCCGCAGATCTGACGGACTTCTTCCCTGGCAGAAATTTCTGCTTCAGGTAGTGGTAACCGGTATTTTTACGTTCTATCTGCTGAAATACACAGATGTATCACTGACCATGCGCATCCCGTTCTGGAGCGGACATTATCTGAACCTTGGTTGGCTGGCAGTACCGGTACTGTTTTTCGCCGTGATCGGAACAGTCAATGGCGTGAACTTTACCGATGGGGTAGACGGTCTTGCCACCAGTGTTACATTGATCGTAGCAGTATTTTTCACGGTCGTATCCATTGGAACCCAGTCTGGGATTGAGCCGGTTACCTGCGCGGTTATCGGTGGCCTGATGGGATTTTTACTTTATAATGTATATCCAGCAAGTGTATTTATGGGAGATACAGGATCCCTGGCATTAGGCGGATTCGTGGCTGGTGTGGCCTATATGCTGCAGATGCCGCTGTTTATCCTGATCGTAGGACTGATCTACCTGGTTGAGGTGCTGTCCGTTATGATCCAGGTAACATACTTTAAAGCTACACATGGCAAACGTATTTTCAAAATGGCTCCCATCCATCATCATTTTGAGCTTTGTGGATGGTCAGAAGCCCGTGTGGTTGCAGTATTTACCATTGTAACTGCAATTATGTGCCTGGTTGGCCTTTTGGCCCTGTAAGGCATTAAGGAGGAAATAAATCATGGAATTAATTGGAAAGAAAGTTCTGGTTTTCGGAGCCGGGAAAAGTGGTATCGGTGCTGCTGACCTTCTGAATGCAGTTGGTGCCTGCCCGGTGCTTTACGACGGAAAAGCAGATCTTGATAAAGAAAGTGTATTACATAAAATTAACGGAAACTATGAACTTCCGATTTATGCCGGAGAACTGCCGCAGGAAGTGCAGGAAAGTCTTGACCTGGTAGTGTTAAGTCCTGGTGTTCCTACCGATCTTCCGATCGTGAAGAGCTTTTATGAGCAGGGACTTCCGGTATGGGGAGAAGTTGAGCTTGCTTATCAGACTGGCAAGGGCGAAGTTCTTGCAATTACCGGAACAAATGGAAAAACTACCACAACAGCTCTCCTGGGTAAGATTATGAAGGACGCTCGTCCATCTGTATTTGTTGTGGGAAATATTGGAACTCCTTATACCTCCAAGGCATTGGAGATGACAGATGAGACTATCACAGTTGCCGAGATCAGCAGCTTTCAGCTTGAGACAATCTGG
>JAQXQS010000041.1 GCA_029101305.1 Clostridia bacterium
TGAAGCCAAAACAGCAGCTGGAAGTAATACATATTCCGTAAATTCTGGTAATGGTTTTGTGTCTGTTACATACAAATTTACGCATGATCAAATTGCGAAAGGTGCAGACCTTACGTATAAAGATAACGGAATAACGGAAAATAGCAATACAACGACAGCAAATGTTATCAAAACCCACTGTACGCTGGTTGCAAACTGTGCGGACTTAAACATGACCAACTACCGGGTGAAGGCTTATCTTCTGGTTTCGGATCAATTGCCTACAGTAACAATCTCTGATAATGGCGAATTAAGTTATTCTGATTCGAGTACAGGGAATACGTCAAATTCTGATATTTTACAAAGTTCTTGTCTGAGACAAGACGGAAAGTGGTCAACCGTTTCAGCAGAGCAGCTGCAAGACCTAAAGAGCGACTACTTCGTATTTACCGTTGCGAAGATCAAGACAACCATGTAACAAAGCGCACTACAATATAAGCACGATTAATATTAGCACTGCAATATAAGCGCACTGTAAACCTATAACGCTCCCCGACGCAGTTCATGAAACTGCGCGGGGAGTGTTTGTATTATATTACCCATGGGACATATCCAGATTTTTATCACCGGCTCTTTTCCGGAAAAAGAACTTGCATAAATTGCCCGGCGGTGTTACACTAAATTCAAAGCATAAGAATCTAATACACATTGTACATAAGTCTAATTTTTGAGGAGGCTTATGAGTCTTTTAGGGCGCAGCTTTTTTGAACGCTTGTAGTATATGATAGGAAGTGGTTAGCCTGTCATATGTCATAGAATCGTGCTTTTAATTTCCAATTTTACAATTTATAAGCAGGATTTTTTGACAGACAGGGGGTTCGTGTATTGGCATCAGCATCATGGATTTCAATCTGACGGAGGATGAGCAGTATCATAAGTTCTATCGCCTGCGGGATGAGCAAGGGAACGATTATTCGGATTTGCTGGAACTACACATCATTGAGTTGCAGAAGAAACTGCATGGTGATACACGAATGGATGACTGGATTCGTTTCTTCAATGTAAAAACGGAGGAGGATTTGGATATGATCAGAACGAAAAATTCAGGGATTCAAAGAGCAAAATATATGATACGTGAGATGAGTCTGTCAGACTCCTTCCGCGAGATGGTAGAGTATTACCGCAAGAAATGGATGGACCGAAAGTCTGAGGATGCCTATGTGTATGACCAGGGGAAGCAGGAAGGGGAACTTGTTGGCCAGCAGCGAGGCGAACAGGTCATGTTATTCAAGCTTGTTGCTAATGGATCAATTGATTTGCACACAGCGTCAGAACAAAGCGGAATGACGGAGGAGGAATTTAAAGAAAAGATGACGGAGGCTGGATTTTAGTTTTTTCTTTACATAAATTTTTCCTTACATTTACATTAACTTTTTTGTCTTTTCTTGTGGTAATTGCGCTTTATTTCGGCTTCCTTCATCGTATTTTTTGCGAAAGTAGAATATACCGTGGATGAAATTGTCTACCTCACAGAAATTGATGATGATTCTCTGGGGACATTTATTCCTGAGAAAGGCATGCATCTGCCGGTTCTTTATAATAGGGAAAATCCTTCAGACGCTGTTGCGGCGAAGGCAGACTGGCTAACGGTCGCTTTGATGCCACTCCGTGACAATGGCGAGAATTAAATGACGGGAAGTAATTCCCGTCATTTTCTACGTAATTTTTACGTCTGTTCCAGCATAAATGCAATCAGATCCAGATCCTTTTCCAAATCCTCAAAAGTGGGGTAGTACTCATTACTCTGGTATACCCGCTGTACCATGGAGTGGTTCAACTGGTCAAATTCACGCAGGTCCACCGGTTTACTGAAGAAGTAACCCTGGGCGATATCGCTGCCGATTTCTCCTAAGAGATTGGTCTGCTCTAAGGTTTCCACACCCTCGGTGATGACAGTGAGTCCCACTTCTTTTGCCATGGAGATCAGGTAGCGGAGGATGGACATGCCTTCCTCGGTGTCACTGTTCTGGTTCAAGAAGGAGCGGTCGATCTTGATCCGGTCGATGGGGTAGTCCCGCAACAGATTCAAAGGACTG
>JAQXQS010000042.1 GCA_029101305.1 Clostridia bacterium
CCGGCGATAGCGCCAAGACCCTGTGACTTACCTTCCTGCATAAGGACGACTACGGTAAGGGCAATACAATCTATAACAAAAAGAATTGTTAAAATCGTTCTTAAAATCTGCACGTGGTTACACCTCCTAATCAACTAGAGGTTATTGTACCATAGACGGCTTTTTATTTCAACTATTTTTTATCAGCATTATACCAAAAGGATTTTCGTATACAGACAGACTGCCAAGCTGCTCGTGAATCCTCAACAGCTGGTTATACTTGGAATTTCTGTCTGAACGGCATGGTGCACCGGTTTTGATCTGTCCTGCCCCTGTTGCAACAGCCAGATCAGCAATAAAGGAATCCTCTGTTTCGCCCGAACGGTGGGAAATCACCGAGCGGAATCCGGCTCTTGCCGCCAATTCCACAGCTTCCAGAGCTTCTGTAAGCGTCCCGATCTGATTGACTTTGATCAGTATTGCATTCGCAGTTCCCAGTTTGATTCCACAGGATAAGCGCTTAATATTCGTCACAAAAAGATCATCTCCAACCAGCTGTACTCTTTTTCCAAGACGTTCTGTCATTTCCTTCCAGCCTTCCCAGTCATCCTCCTGAAGTCCATCTTCAATAGAAACAATGGGAAAATCATTTAGCAGATCTTCATAATAACGGATCATTTCCCCAGAATCCCGGATAACCTCTTCTCCCGTCATCTTACTTTCACCAGGAAAATAATAGCCATTTTTTTCTCCGTCGTAAAGTTCACTTGCTGCAGCATCAATGGCAATCCCAACGTCTTTTCCCAGTTCATAGCCTGCATGTTTTACAGCTTCTTCAATCAATTCCAATATTTCTCTGGAGTCCCTCAGATCCGGAGCAAAACCGCCCTCGTCCCCTACAGCTGTAGATAAGTTTTTCTTTTTTAGAATAATCTTCAGCGACTGGTAGATTTCCACGCACATACGGATTCCTTCTGAAAAACAGGAAGCACCAACCGGCATGATCATAAATTCCTGCAGATCTACTGTATTATCTGCATGCCGTCCCCCATTCAGAATATTCATCATTGGAACTGGCATCCTGTTTGCATGACACCCGCCTATATACTGATAAAGCGGGATACGAAGCGCCATGGCAGCTGCTCTTGCCACAGCCATGGAAGCACCGAGTGTGGCATTTGCACCAAGATTGCTCTTATTATCCGTGCCGTCAGTCTGAATCAAAATAGAATCTATATACGTCTGATTCAGTGCATTTTCTCCCAGAACCGCTTCTGCAATTTTCGTGTTTACATGATCCACTGCCTTTTGTACACTAAGACCTTTATAATTTCCTTTGTCACCGTCTCTTAGCTCCAGCGCTTCAAATTTCCCTGTGGATGCACCTGAGGGAACTGCAGCACGGCCTGTATATCCATTGATTCCAATAACGCCTTCGCCCACTGTCACTTCTACTTCCACAGTAGGATTGCCTCTGGAATCCAGAATTTGTCTTGCGTGAATCTTTCGAATAGGCAAATACCGTAACATATCCTTACCTCCTAAAGATTGATAACGGTAGTTTTTCCAGTTATTCAAAGTTCTATGCAAGAATCCAGTTGTCACATCATGCTTCTTTATCTACCATCTTACTTCTCTTAGTGAACTTCAGAAATAGAATTAAATCCTTTGCTTGTCAGGCATGCTTCCACCTCACAGATATCCGGTACATGAAGTACCATGATCGGAAGTCCTGTAGCACGGTTAAAGGACAGGTACAGATAATCAATGTTAATATTACTTTCCTGAAGGCTGAGAAGAAGGTTATTCAGATTACCAACCTCATCTTTCACCTCGATTCCAAGCACATCACTGAGTTTGCAGATGAAGCCTGCCTTTGTAAGAGCCTCCAACGCCTGCTCAGGTTTGGAAACAACCATACGCACGATTCCATATTCTGCACTGTCGTTGGTAACAGAACCCAGAATATTAATGTCCTCTTCCAGAAGTATTCCAGTTACCTGCTGCATTTTCCCTTTGATATTCTCAGCAAATATAGATAATTGTTTCAGCATTTTCTTATTCCTCTCTTTTTAATAACAATATTGATATTTTTTGCAAAAGTCATTCGTTAGAACCGACATTTGCAATAACTGTTCTTCCTATTTTTCCACCGGAACCTCGATCAGCTCTTTCGGAGAATGTGCCAGATTACGGCAGCCATCCTCAGTTACCACTACCATATCCTCAATACGAACACCGCCAAAACCAGGCACATAAATACCAGGCTCTACAGTCTCGATCATGTTTGCTTTCAGAATAGTGCCATCAGATGGTGACAGGCGTGGGCTCTCATGGATAAAAAGTCCTACACTGTGGCCGAGTCCGTGGCCGAAATACTCACCATATCCGGCCTCAGTGATAATGTCTCTTGCTACCTTGTCAACGCTGGCTCCGCTAACTCCTGCCTTTACTACGGCAAGACCTGCCAGCTGCGCCTTTAATACCACATTGTAAATTTCCTTCTGCTTGTCGCTTGCTTTTCCAAGTACAAAGGTACGTGTCATATCAGAGCAGTATCCCTTATATTTGCAGCCGAAATCACAGGTAACGAAATCTCCCTCTTCCAGTTTCTTATATCCCGGAATTGCATGTGGCATAGAAGAGTTCAGGCCAGAAGCAATGATTGTATTAAAGCTTAAATCTTCTGCCCCTTCTTTTTTCATCAGGTATTCCAGTTCTGCTGCAACTTCAAGCTCTGTCATTCCCGGTTTCACGATTTTCAGAAGCCCTGCAAATGCTTTGTCACCGATTTCCTCGGCTCTGGCAAGACATTCCAGTTCCTCCTCCGTTTTGATCTGGCGAAGATCATCAATTCTGCTGCCAAGAGGTGTCCATGTCTGAACCGGTAGTTCTTTTTTCAGCTTGTCAAAATCACAGCAAAGCATAGACTGATCTTCATATCCCATATGGAAATCACCGTTCACATTCTCTTTCTCCATACACTCTTTTAAAATGGTCTGGCGACTGTGTGCACGGCATTCTTCAATAACAGTAAAATCACTCTCTTTACCAGCCTGCTCGGTATAACGGGAATCTGTGATCAGTACCTTCTGTACGGCAGAAATATATAAAGCACCTTCGCCACCTCTGAACCCGCTTACATGACGCATGTTATAAGGGTCTGTGATCACAAGTGCATTCAGCTTTAATTCATCAAGAATTTTGTTTAACATCTTTGTTTCCTCCTCTTCTTTTGTAATATAACATTTCCAAACGGATATAAGGAATTTCAAATCACCAGATTCCATCAAGGAGATTATTTTCGTCTATACTTTATCACGTTGAAAAGTCATATTCTATTAGTCTTATCATACCACATTCTCCTCTTTAATATTGTCTGAATTTTCAATTCTTTTTGTGCATATAAACTTTTTATTTTGTGTAAAATAATATTTTTTCAAATTATTTATTGACAAACGCAAAATAATCTGTTATAGTAAGCTCATAAAACAAAAGGGACTTAAAAATAAAAACAAAAAGGAGTGAGACCACCGAAAACATAAGTTATTTACTTATAATTTAAGAAAGAGAGGTACGGACCACCAGAAGCATAAAGAATCATCTTAATTCTTTTATAATTTAAGTAAAGCGAGGTACAGTCCACCAAGAACGTAAGCCTTAAATTCCAATTGTTTTAAACGCATAAACTTAAGAAAGCGAGGTACATTCCATTGGATATGGAACAGATTTAAGCCACCAGTAAACGTCGATGCTGGTGGCTTAATTTATATCCTGCTCGTACAAAGGTATATTTTTCCTTTTTCTTCATATATCTATAAAAATCACTTCGTGAGGTTTCTTCCCCATGAAATTTCCTTTTCCCATCCACGGAAAAAAAATAGCCTCCTGCATTTTAAATTTTGCTGACCAAAAGCGTCCTGTCATCAAAGAATTTCTTCAATATGCCGGTGTGCCCCTGCTTTTTGTGCTTTCCTTTCTGGCAGGCTCAGTGACAAGGATCGCCATCTCCCATTTTCATTCTCCTGACGCTTTAGAAGTCTCTTCTTCCGGCACCAGCTGGGGACTTAGCTTTCAGGAAGAAGGCAAACGCCCCATAGGAAATGCTTCTATTGAAGAACTTGCCCCTTACAATGCTTTTTTCGCAAAAGACACGCAGGAGAAAAAAATCTATCTAACCTTTGACTGTGGTTTCGAAAATGGCAATACGCCTCTGATTCTGGAAGCTCTTGAAAAGCATCACGTAAAAGCAACATTTTTCGTTGTGGGAAATTTTGTAAAAGACAATCCGGATCTGATAAAAGAAATGGTACAGAAAGGACATATCGTAGGAAATCACACCCTCTCCCACCCAGATATGTCTGGAATCTCCTCTATGGACGATTTCCAAAAGCAATTAGAGGGTGTGGAAAATCTGTATAAAGAAGTGACCGGAGAATCCATGACGAAATTCTACCGGCCACCTCAGGGAATCTACAGCACAAGTAATCTGTCCATGGCAAAAGAACTAGGATACAAAACCTTCTTCTGGAGCCTTGCCTATGTGGACTGGTATCAGGATAAACAGCCTTCTAAAGAAGAAGCCTTCCAGAAGCTTCTGGGCCGGATTCACCCTGGTGCCATTGTCCTGCTTCATAATACATCTTCCACCAACGGACAGATTCTGGATGAACTGCTGACCCGCTGGGAAGAAATGGGCTATACATTTGGTACACTTAATGAATTTTAAACGCAGATTCTATCTATTGCTTCCAAAATAGATCACAGCCTGCACTCCAGGGCCGGTATGGATTCCAATGATAGGGCTCATCGGCATCACAACAACTTTCGCCTGCGGTACTGCCGCCAGGATAGCTTCTTTCTCTTTCTCGGCCTGCTCTGCAGCATCTCCATGACAGATAAATACATAAGGATGTTCTTCGTTAAGACCAGAACTGATGTATTTGGACACGATGGTATTCTGGGCAGCTTTGGAGCCACGTACCTTCTCCGGGATTGCCAGGGTGCCATCTTCCGCAATACGAAGAACAGGCTTGATCTTCAGCTTGCCGCCAATCCAGGCAATTGTAGGAGAAATGCGGCCTCCTCTTTTCAGGAAATCCAGATCATCCACCGTAAACCAATGGCAGATATGAAGACGGTTCTCTTCCAGCCATGCGGTATTCTCATCCAGGGACATTCCCTTCTCCTGATTCTCTGCTGCAAGGATCACCAGAATTCCCTGTCCGCCTGTTGCTGCAAGGGAATCCACACAGGAAATCTTACGCTCCGGATATTCTTCCATCAGCTCTGTAGCTGCAATATGGGAGCTCTGCCAGGTAGACGTCAGACCTCCTGACAAGGAAATATAGAGAATATCCTTCCCAGCTTTCAGAAATGGTTCAAAGTAATCCGTATATGTAGCAGGGGAAATCTGGGAGGTACTTCCCGTCCCGCCTGCACGAAGTTTGTCATAAAATGCCTTGCTGTCCCAGTTTCCGGGATCCTTATGTGGGCACTCCTCTCCGTTCAGCTGATACACCATAGGAATCAGATGAATCTGACCTTTATCCAGAATCGATGCAGGAACGTCTGCAGAAGTATCTGTTATAATTACATATTCACTCATAATCGGTTCTCCTTATCTGATTTGACAGTTACTATTCGCAGTAACCGGTTAAGTATTTTTATTATACCATACTTCTGTTATAGCGTGGGGATTTTTTAATATTTTTACTATTTTGCAGGAGATTTACGTCTTTCCATCTATATTTTCATCTTAGCTACAGATTTTTTTGAGTTTCTTTCTGAGTTCTTTATTCCCCTTCTTCTTTAACTGATAAGCCAGGATATCCAGCATTTTATCCTCAAATTCCGTCTGTGACAAATCTTGTTTCATGGCGTTGCAATGCTTGCAGGTACATTGTAGATTTTCCAGATCATTTGTTCCACCTTTCGCCAATGGAACAATATGATCTACCGTAAACTGATCAAAGCGTACAAATTTTCCGCATAATGCACATTTTCCCTCAGTCCGCTCATATACGTCGTTTCGTATTTCCGGTGAAAATACTTTTCTTGCTGCCACCTGCTTTACCGTTTCCTTTGGTTCTTCCCCATGAACCAAAGGAAACGGCGGATCCAGCCGTACCATCATAAAACCATTTAGTTTCTTATGCGCCCGCCGCAGCATATCTTTTGCTTCTTTTGATGTGAAAACAGTGGCATTTTCTTTTAAATCTGTTTTTTCCACACCATTCGTAGGCGTAATATGCGCATACTGATCCTCCTTGTTCAAAATGTATCTCTCGATCATCAAATGCTAACCTCCGCTTTTAGCTTTTTGTCCTTTTTCAATAATCCGCACGTAATTGAAAAAGGCACTATGTTTTATTTTAGCAAAAAAGCTGGGAGGGAGCAACAGATGAAAGCGTTCCCTTTTCATGTTATTTCTCTGCTACAAGATGCATACGAAAACCTTTCTGCATTTCAAGCTTCTGCACTTTTAACCCTGCTCTTTGACACATTTCATACAAGCCAGCATGTCCGGAATCATACACTTCTGCTGCTTTGGTAAATTCTTTTATGGACAAATCTTTATATTTCTGTTCTGTTAACATCCTTATATTCCCTCCATTTTTTGAGTTAGGTTTTTCTAACCTAATTTTAACATATAACATGTTAAGATGGAAGAAACTTATAATATTTTAAATTTCTTTTCTATTTTGAATAAAACAAAAAGCCGAAAAGCATTGATTTTACCAGCTTTCCGACTCATCAGTAGCAGGAGATGAGAGAATCGAACACCATCCGAAATGCCAGAAAATGGCGGAAATAATTCTGGCATGGAAAAAAGTGGAAATGGAATTGAAAAAGACTTTACATAATTCGCTATCATCCGAAATGAAAAGCGGTGAAATAAACACCGCTTTCCACTAAAATTATCATCTCATTATTCACTCGTATGTGCTTCAAAAATCGTTTTCGACTTATACGATCAATCGGCTGTGTTCACACCCGTACCCTTTACCGTTACATAACAACTAGCAGAAACAAATGAATCCTCATCAGACCGACAAGTAATAACAGCAGTTCCCTCCTTAAGAGCCTTAAGGTTTCCACTAGCATCTACACTAACCACACTACTATCAGAGGATGACCATGAAACAGTCTTATCCTTCGCACCAGTAGGATAAGTAGATGCGACTAAGTTATAAGTATCACCAACTTTATCAAGAGTGACATCAGTAACATTTAAACTAATTTCTATAATTGAAAGATTAACCTTTACAGTACAAGATGCTTTAAGAGATTCATGCCCCTTTACATAGCAAGTAATTACAGCAGTTCCATTATGATAACCATGCAATCTACCCTCATCTATACCTACTATCTTTGGGTCTGATATTTCCCAAACAACGTCTGTCTCATCAGAATTACTCGGAAGAATTGTCTCATACAATTCATAGGTCTCCCAATCATTTGTAAGTTCCATGTAAGTTTCATTAAGCGTAATAGATTCCGCTAAAATTTTGTCAGTATCATTGCTATCATCATAGTCTACAGTTACATCGCAATATTCAGAAATATTATCATCAGAAACCAACTCACAATATATATTTGTTCTTCCTTTTCTTAAAGCAGTAATATTACCATTATTATCAACTGTTGCTACCCTTTCATTTCCTGAGAACCATTTTACCTCCTTATCAGTAGCATTATCAGGTTCTACAGTAGCAATTAACTGTTTAGTAGCACCCTTACTATTGAGAGTAATGTCAGTCTCAGACAGTTTAATACCAGTAGCCTTAACTACAGGTTTAGCTGGTTCTGTAGGTGTAGGTTCGGGCTTTTCAGTTGGCTTCGGAGCCTCAGTCGGTTTCGGTGTTTCCGTAGGTTTCGGACTAGGCTTTGGTGTTTCCGTAGGTTTCGGAACCTGCGTAGGAACAGGATTAGGCGTCACAGTAGAAGCCTTACCCTTAACCGTAACGGAGCAAATCAAAGTCTTTCCATCAACCTTAACAGTTACAGTAGACTTTCCTGCTTTCTTAGCAGTTACAACAGCACTCTTAGTATTCGTTGCTTTCTTAATGGTAACATTTTTGTTAGAAGCCTTCCAAGTAGCCTTACTCTTAGTTCCAGAAAGTTTCAGTGTGTATTTCTTACCCTGCGTAATTGTTAAAGAAGTTTTGTTAATTCCACTCTTCTTTACTTTCACAGTACAGGTATAAGATTTCTTACCATAGGTAGCAGTTACCTTATATGTTCCAGACCTCTTAGCTGTAACAGTAGCACTCCGAGTATCCTTCTTGCCAACGGAAACTGTCAGATCCTTGCTGTTTGTTTTCCACTTCACTTTCTTCTTGTTCTTAGCATTTACTCCAGAGATTTTCAGGGTGTACTTCTCACCAGTAACAAGTGTAACACTCTTCTTAGAGATTTTCACACTAGAAGCTGCCTCAACCTCCGACACAACTCCCAACGGTTCCAACACCGAACCAACAGGTGCAGACGTAACCAAAGTAACCGCCGTTACAATACTGCACACCCCTTTCATGATTTTCTTCTTCAACATAATTCTTCCTCCTTTTGCGTTATCAAAACTCCAATGTACTGGTTCTTACTGATTACATTATATGCGACTGCAATCGCATATTCAAGTGGTTTTTTCTGTTCTAAAATTAAAGTGCAACTATTTGTTAGTGATTTTAGGACGGTAGACAAAATGCAGCACATCAATGTGGAGATAGATTACTCTCCGTTGTTAACGAAATTAGAAAAAAGAAATTTGTCTGGCTATAAACTGACAGACTTCGGAATACCTCATAAAACCATCTATAATATAAAACAGGGAAAAATTGTAACCATAGAAACGCTTGCCAAATTCGCCTATATTCTGGACTGTAGTATCAGCGACTTGGTAATTTTAAAATGCACTATACAAGATGAATAATGAAAGGACTAAAACTTAACGTTTAATAAGCGTGGGCGGTCTTAATGACCGCCCTCTTTTTAAGATCAGACTTACAAAAGTTAAGTATCTCACAGAAAATGGATTGTAACAGTAAAGGAACCTTCCAAAACATTCGCTGAATGCAAGGATTTATTCCTATTTGACTAGGTTTCAAAATTTGCAAAAAAACAAAGCGCTGAACCCCAGTAAAATCAAGGCTTTCAGCGCTTCAAAAAGCAGGGGATGAGAGAATCGAACTCCCACCAAAGGTTTTGGAGACCCCTATCATACCATTTGACCAATCCCCTATTTTATAAAGAAAAGTGACTATTACTAGCCACATTCATTTAAAGGTTTGTACCTTCAAAACTACATACATGCTACATCCTAATGGAATCATTTTACCTTGCGTCCGTTCGAATGCGGTCACTTCGCAACTCCGTTGC
>JAQXQS010000043.1 GCA_029101305.1 Clostridia bacterium
TGTTCATTTTCATGACTTATACGGGGACAGTCAGGAAAGATTTGTTGAAGATGAGGGGCGAAAATATTTTCTACTGTATCTTAGGCCAATTATTAACGGAACTGGAAACTATTATATTGAATCAAGAACACGTAATCAGAAACGAACGGATGTAATTGTGGATTATCGTGGAGAACAGTTTATTATTGAGATGAAAATATGGCGCGGACAGGAATACAATTGCCGTGGAGAGCAACAGCTTGTGGAATATCTGGATGCATATCATGCAGATGAAGGCTATATGCTTAGTTTCAATTTTAATAAGAAAAAAGAAATAGGTATACATGAAATTACAATTGGAAATAAACGAATAACAGAGGCTGTTGTATAAACTTTGAGAGCAATGTGAAATTGTAAAAGAAGATTACAAAGCTAACTGCTAATAGGAGAAAAGAAACAATGAGAAACATACCTGTTTTATACATCGTAATTCCTTGTTATAACGAGGAGTCTGTTCTCCCCATAACAAGTTCGATGTTTCTGGATAAAATAAAAGAACTTGTTTCGAAGGGGAAAATCACAGATGATAGACGGATTCTGTTTGTAAATGATGGCTCAAAGGATAAGACCTGGGAAATTATCCGCGAGCTGGCAAAAAGAGATCCACATTACATAGGAATCTGCCAGAGCAGGAACAGAGGCCATCAGAACGCAGTGCTTGCAGGTCTGATGGAGGCAAAAGATCATTGTGACATTACAATCTCGATTGATTGTGATGGTCAGGATGATATTAATGCCATGGATAAGATGGTGGATGCCTATCTGGACGGCTGTGAAGTTGTATATGGAGTTCGCAGCAAGCGGGATACCGATACTTTCTTTAAGAGATTTACAGCGGAAGGCTTTTATAAGCTTCTCAATTGGATGGGGGTAGAGGTTGTCTTTAATCATGCAGATTACCGGCTTTTGTCAAAACGTGTATTGCAGGAATTTGCAAACTTCAAAGAAGTGAATATTTTTCTTCGTGGAATGGTTCCACTGGTGGGATTTAAGAGCACAAGTGTTTACTATGAACGGCATGAAAGGCTTGCAGGAGAGAGCCATTATCCGCTGCAAAAGATGCTTGCACTGGCTTTCGACGGGATCACAAGTCTTTCCATAAAGCCTATCCGGATGATTACCACAGCTGGTATATTGATCGCATTTCTCAGTTTTATCGGTGTGATCTGGGCAGTGATTGGCGCATTCCGGGGAGACACAGTGTCAGGATGGGCCAGTACAGTATGTATTGTCTGTTTTATGGGCGGAATCCAGTTACTGTGTCTGGGAGTAATTGGGGAATATATAGGAAAAATATACCTGGAGACGAAACATAGACCTCGTTATATAATCAGTGAGCGTACTTCAGATAGCTGAAATGGATGCCTGATAATAAGAAATAAAAGAATAACAGAGGCTGTTGTATAAAATGACAAAAGAAAAAAATAAATTATTTTTAACAGATATCTACAGACATTTTATCCCCCGGATCCTTTTAAGCTTTATCTGCGCGGGAATATTAACAGAATACCTGAAGCTTCCAGGAACATCGGTAATTCTGTTTCCCATAGCAGCAACGTTTTATCTGCTTCAGGAGTATGTCTGGAAAAACAGAGAAGAATTTGGGCAGAAGAAATGGTGGTATTGTCTTTTTTCTCTGGGAATATCAGTGGTATTAGTCGTCTGCAAACATATGGTGATGCAGTTCTACGATTTTTACAGCGATATTACGGCAAACTACATAGAAGAATACACGGGATATGATCTGATTGCTTTCTTGGTGCTTTTGTATGCATTTATGTTGTTAAGCTTCGGGATGGTTCAGCTGTTTTCATCTACCAGGATATACACTATAATATTCGAAAATGTAAAAGCAGGTGCAAAGAAAAATACAGAAGTAAATACTGGAGGAATTAGTAAAGAAGACATTTCCGGAAAGAATTGTTATGCAGTTGGGATTTCCAGTACAAAATGGTTCATCATTTTAACAATTGTTCTGTTTATTTGTTGGCTTCCTTATCTGATCCTGTATTATCCTGCTATTATATATGGAGATTCAACCATGTCCATAGGGCAGGCTATTGGCAAATGGAAATATGGTGATATGCATCCTTTTATGTTTACGATGTTTGTAAAATTCTGTATATCACTGAGTCATTTGATCGGCAGGGGAAATACATTTGGGTGTGCGATTTATTCTGTTTTGCAAATGTTGTATATGGGCGGTATTTTTGCATATAGTATCTGCTGGCTCCGGAACAAAAATATATCTAAGAAAATCTGTTTTTTCGTATTGCTGTTCTTTGCACTGCCGCGATTCTGGGGACAGCATACTGTGAGTATGTGGAAAGATCCGATTTTCGCAATGGCAGTTTATTTTTACAGTTTTAAATTGTTTGATCTGATCTATTCCAGAGGGAAAGTCTCAAAAGATAAGAAATATATTTTGCAATGTATGCTCGCCATATTGGTGATGTGCTTTTCAAGGCACAATGGCAAATATGTTGCGTTGTTTTCCCTGATTCTTATGATGGGCTGTGCGCTTATTGGGAAAAACAGATGTGTACTGGGAAAAAGTCTGATATTAGCGACAGTAGCAACTATTGCTTTTTGCTGTGTGATTCAGGGACCAGTATTCCGCCATTTTGGAATTTTAGGAACGGCTGCCGGTGCATATGGAGTACCTTTGCAGCAGGTAGCCCGGACGGTTGTATATGAAGGCAATATTTCAGAAGAAGAAAAAGAGTTTCTGGACAAAATCATGCCATTGGAGAAATACAGGGAAAATTATAGCCCGGGTTTGGTCGACCATATGAAATGGAGCGATGATTTTGATTCCGCCTTTTTCAGGGAGCATCACAGGGAATTCCTGAAAGTATGGCTCTCATTGCTGATCAAAAATCCGAAGTTATATGTGGAAGCCTGGGCGATGGATACCTGTGGCTTCTGGGGGCTTAGTTATTGGGAATTAAACAGTTACACTGGTAATAGTGCGATGGGAGTTCCCAAGGGGCCTAAAATGCTTAAAAAGAATTTTAAAATCCATTCAGGAAGCCTTTTGGGTGAAAATAGTAAGCTGAATGTGAAACTGAAAGAATATTTTTCCCTGGCTACGCCAATGCCGTCAGTGGCTTTATGCCTGTGGATCGCGCTGTTTATGATTCTGTATGCGATCGTAAAGGGAAAATGGCGTTATCTCTTGTTTTTTATTCCCTGCCTGGGAAATATCGCGACGCTGCTTATTGCCACACCTATCTGCTATTGGCCAAGATATGGTTTGTCATCTATCTGCATGCTTCCGGTAAGCCTGCTGTTTCCGTATCTCATAGGAAGAAACGTTACAGCTCATGAGAAGTCCCGGTTTGATTTTACGATAGGCAGTAAAATTAAGGCAACTGTTAAATGATAATTAACTTGTCCGGAGATTTACAGTGTAGTAGAATAAAATAATACGATAAAAATAAAGTTTCGTTATAAACATAAGGAAAAAGGAAAGAAAATGGGAAAGGAAGCACAATAAAATGGATAAAATTGCAGTATTGATTCCCTGCTATAATGAAAGCAAAACAATAGAAAAGGTCGTAAAAGATTTTAAAAAAGCATTACCGGAAGCGATTGTTTATGTGTATGATAATAACTCTACGGATCATACAGACGAGATTGCGCGTAAGGCTGGCGCCGTAGTCCGGTATGAGTATCAGCAGGGAAAAGGTAACGTGATCCGCCGGATGTTCCGTGAAATTGATGCACAGTGCTACATCATGGCGGATGGGGATGACACCTATCCGGCAGAGTTTGCACCTGCCATGGCAAGGAAGTTATTGGACAAAAAAGTGGATATGGTAGTTGGCGATCGTTTATCCTCCAATTATTTTACAGAGAATAAAAGGCCATTCCATAACTTTGGAAACAGTCTTGTACGCAAATGTATCAATCTCATGTTTAATACACAGATTAACGATATTATGACCGGATACAGAGCTTTTAGTTATCAGTTTGTAAAATCATTTCCAGTATTGTCCAAGGGCTTTGAGATTGAAACAGAGATGAGTATTCATGCTGTGGATAAAAATATGTATATTGAAAATGAAGTAATCGAGTACAGAGACCGTCCGGATGGCAGCGAGTCTAAATTGAATACCTATTCCGATGGATTTAAAGTATTGAGAACCATTGCGAGACTGTATCGCAATTATAAGCCCATGGCATTCTTCGGAATTCTTTCAAGTATATTGCTTATTTTAGGAATTGGATTCTTCATACCGGTATTTGTGAAATATCTTGAGACTGGCATGGTTGGAAAAATACCTACGCTGATCGTTTGCGGTTTTGCTGTACTTGGCGCGATTCAGTCTTTGTTTTCAGGTATGATTCTGCAGACCATGGTTCAGAAGAACCGACAGGATTTTGAAATGGAACTGGAGCGGATTCAGGGACAGTATAACAATTTGATAGATAAGGGCATGGAATAAAGGAGAAGTTATTGTTTATCAGGAATAAAATAAGCAGAATTGTGATTGAAGCGGTTCTGGCTGTTGCGATTGCACTTCTGGTGGAACTGGGATTCAACTATCAGGCGATTATTAACGGATACAGCCCTGTTTCAATAAGTGAAAGTACTACGGATTCAGATGGAAAACTGATATATCAGAAAGAATTTGAGGAGCCGGTATATATAAAGAAACTGATCGTGCAAGGAACTGTAAAAAAGAAAAGATATTATAATGTAACCTGTACGGCAATAAATGATTTTGGAAAAGAAGAAACAGTTGAGTTGAAGGAATATATGTATCCGGGGCTGGAAGCGGCTTTTACAAATATTAACAGGAAAATTGTAAAACTGGAGATTGTATTTAAGCGCCCATCCAAGGTAAAACTATCTGGCATTTCTTATTCCAACGAACTTGTTTTTAACAAATATAGAATGTTGTTTTTTGGCCTGGTAAGTTTTCTGGCAATATTACTTATATTTGAAAAACAGTTCATATTAAAAAGAGTATGGCTGTTTTATCTGGTCGGGGCAGTGGGTTTTGGAGGGATAATAGCGATAGATTCCGGTCCATATGCAATATCCTGGGATGAAGAGGTGCATTATGCTACCGTATATAATGCTGATTTTTCATCGGAAGTATCTTTGAATCCAGCTGCACAACTGAATTTTGTGCGAAATAACTGGACGGCAGCAAATTCCTCAGAAGAACAGTATATGATCAGGGAATATCTGGACCAGCTTGCTGGAAATACGGAAGAAACGTATAGCAATCCAAGTTCTTTGAGAAATTATATTACCCATTTTCCTATGATTCTTATGTATCATCTGGCAGAAAGGGCAGGGGCGTCTTATGTGGGCTGTTATATATTAGGGCGACTGGGAAATCTGGTTTTCTGTGCTTTGCTGACTGCAATAGCAATTATTGTTGCTAAAAGAAAAAAAGTATTGATTGCAGCTTTAGGAATGATGCCTACAGTTATTTTCCAGGAAAGCATGTATACTTATGATGGATGGATTTTTTCAACCATCACGCTGGGTGTAGTGCTTTGCATGAATGAACTTGAAAAGGTGCGGGGAAACGAAAATATCAGAAATGTGATTGGGGCAGTGATTCTTCTGGGCATAGGATGTGTTGCAAAGCCTGTGTATTGTCCATTGATTTTACTGATCGTTCCTATTCTGTGGGAGAAAGGAAAGAGGCTGCTTGATACGAAAGTAAAAAAGGCAGCAGGAATATGCGTTGCTGCTCTGGTAGTTTTATTGGCAATTGGTGTAATCGTAATAAAGATAGAGCCATTGCTGGAAAACATATTGACAGGGAATCTGCTCTACGGAGGAGATTCCAGAGGTGGAAACACTGGAATTGTGGGACAGCTTTTGAGTATGTTGGAACATCCTCTGGCAACTGTGAAAATGTTTATCAGGGATATTTTTTCATTTGATAATTTCAGAAATAATGGAGAAACAGCAAATAATACTACTTTGATCTTTAATCAGATGTTCCTGAACTTTTATGTGCTTGGAATGCTAAAAGAAGTATGGGCTTTACTTCTTTTACCGTTACTTCTTTTACTGTTTCTTGTAAAACCTCAGGGTGAAAATACGATATATTATAATTTAAAAAGGAATAGATGGTATTGTATTATAAATGTATTTTTATCTGTTGTTCTGATCTGGCTGGCTATGTATCTGACTTTCTCGCCGATTGGGGCTGGGCAGATCAAAGGTGTACAGGCCAGGTATTTCCTGCCGTTGCTTCTGCCAGTTGCGTTCATTGTGGAAAATGACAGGATAAATATAAAAATATCAAGGGTTCGGTATTACCAAATTGTTCTTGGAAGTAGTTTGCTTTTATGCAGTGAATGTATATATCGTTGTCTGATCGTGAAGAGAGTTTAGAGTGTGTTTAAATGGGAAAAAGAAATTGTTTTTTGGCTTTTTTTATTATGTGTTCCTTTATACTGATTGGTGCATCTGGCTTGTCACAGGTCTGGGCTGGGTATGAGGTTGGATATAATGTTGTAGCAGAAGAATCCGGTGAAATCCTTTCAGGGGCTTTAGCGGATCATGCCAGTGACAACGGCATTGGACTGTTTTCCCTGGAGACTTATACGGACAGCTATGGAGACCAGTTAGATGAAAATGCCAGATGGTTTTATGATCAACTGGTTCAGAATTATGTGACAGAGTATAGCCAGCATTTGGAAAATCTGAGTATTTCTTTTGAATTTCCAAAGTCTATTTCTTTTGAGGCAGTTGTAGAAGATGGTTCTTTCCAGAAAAAAGGCGAAGACTATGAATTGGCAAAAAGCAGGGTGAACAGTGCGATTCAGGCTGCATCGGATGCCTTTTCCTATGATTATCCACAAGCGTTCTGGTTCCGGGGCGGAAGTTATGGATACAGGATCATCTGTAATTATGATTTGTCTTCTTCTACGGGCTATAGAGCTGTTTTTTCTGGATTCAGTTTTAATCCGGAATCCCGTGAAATAACCACAGGCGCCCATAAAAGAATGGATGCTTTCATGGAAAATGTACAAAAAACGGTGCAGGAATTAAACTCAAGGACAGCAGGGATGTCTCCGCGTCAGAAAATAAAAACCGTCCATGATTATATCTGCCAGAAAGCAGTATACCGGAATGACAATACCATGTGGGTACATACAGCAGCGTCCTTGTTCCTCGATGAGAATCCGGCATTTGTTTGCGAAGGCTATGCCAAATCCATGAAAATTCTCTGTTATTATATGGGCATTAATTGTGCCTGTATCAGTGGAACGGCCAAGGGGACAGCGCAGGGGACGCCAGGTGCCCATATGTGGAATTACATTCAGATGGAAGACGGGAAATGGTATCTGGTGGATGCCACCTGGGATGATGTAGGAGCGAATCCATCAGAGAGATATCTGCTGGTTGGAAGACAGTCAGTAGGACAATTTATTACAATTGGCGAAGAGCGGGTGGAATACACAAGCTTTTCTACTTCGTCAAGCGGGAATAGTTCCCCTGTCTTTATTTTGCCGGTATTGTGGGAAAAAGGATATGGGGAAAAAGAGGAGATTTCAGATGTAACACCAACTGAGACACCTGTACCAACCAGTGTGCCGGTTGCGACTCCGACAAAGGTGCCCGTATCGACCATCACGCCAGAACCGACTTTGACAGCGACGCCAGCGCCGACACGAGTACCTGTGCCAACGGCAATGCCGGTACCAACCCGAGTGCCAGTGCCGACAGCGACGCCAATCCCAAGCGAGAAGCCTGTACCAACGAAAGCACCAGCGGTAACGAAGGCTCCGGCACCAACGAATACACCAGTGCCGGCCGCAGATCCTAAGCCAACAGCCGCTCCGGTTTCAGTCACCTTACAGATCGGTCAGTCATACAAACCATCTGGCAAAATTAAGAAGCTAAGTACTTCCAATAAGAAAATTGTGTTGATTGGCAAAAACAAGAAAATAACAGGTAAAAAAAGCGGAAGAGCTACGGTTACCATCACTTATACCAACGGAAGCCGCAAAACGCTATATGTAAAGGTGCAGAAGGGCATTGTAAAAACAACTGCGATATCCTTAAATAAACGTAGCGTGACCCTTGCGAAAAAGGGGAAAAGTTTTAAGCTGAAAGTAGTACTTACACCAGTAACCAGCCAGCAGAAGGTTACTTATAAAAGCTCCAATCCCAAGGTGGCCACGGTGAATTCGAAGGGAAAAATTGTTGCGAAAAAGAGGGGAACCACTGTAATTACCGTTAAGTCTGGAAACAAAAAAGTAACCTGCAAAGTGCGGGTAAAGAAATAAAAAAATAGAATGTTGCCTGGTGAATACTGTCTGATGCAGGAAGAAAAATCCTGTTCAGGCAGTATTTTTTGTTGACAAATAGAAAATTTATGATATACTTTGACAATCAAACAATTTTAAAACAAAAATAAAAACATAAGGATAAGTAAGGAATACCTGGAGGGTATTATGACTGGAAAAATAAAAGGGACTGGCTCTTACCGGCCAGTTCAGGTGTGGGATAACGATAATCTGTCCCACATGATGGATACAAGTGATGAATGGATCCGGGGACGTACTGGAATCAGACAAAGACACATAGCCGGACAAGAGGAAACAGTGGCGTATATGGCGGCAAGGGCAGCCGAAAAAGCTCTTACAGATGCAGGAATGTGGCCGGAGCAGATTGACCTGATCCTGGTTTCCACGATGTCAGCCGAGAGAATCATGCCCTGTACAGCATGCGAAGTCCAAAAGCTGATCGGTGCGGTTAATGCCACCTGCTTTGATCTGAACGGTGCCTGTACAGGATTTCTTCTGGCGTTAAACACTGCCCAGGCTTATCTGGGACAGCAGATTTACCATCGGGCATTGGTAATCGGGGCAGAAGCGCTGTCCCATCTCACTAACTGGCAGGACAGAAGTACCTGTGTACTATTTGGCGATGGAGCTGGGGCTGTGATCCTGGAAAATGAGGAATCCGCGGTTTACATTCAGGCGACTCATTCTATGGGAAACGGCGGAGAGTCACTTACCTGTGCCAGCCGGAACCGGCCTGAATTTACAGAAACAAGGGCTGATCTTTCGTCCACTTATATGCAGATGGATGGCAAAGAGGTGTTTAAATTCGCTGTTTCCAAAGTGCCGGAAGTAATCCTTGAGGTATTGGAAAAGGCAGGAAAAACAAAAGAAGAAATCCGTTACTACATGCTTCACCAGGCAAACCAGAGGATTGTTTCTTCCGTAGCAAAGCACATGAAAGAACCTTTGGAAAAATTCCCCATGAATATAGAAAATCTGGGAAATACATCTTCTGCAAGCATCCCACTTCTTCTGGATGAATGGAATAAAAAAGGAGAATTAAAAGCTGGAGACTGGGTCGTTCTTTCGGGATTCGGTGGAGGACTTACTTATGGAGCAAGCCTGCTTCAATGGTAAAAACAATTGGCAAATCTTAATTCGGGTCAGAAAAAAGGCTCTGGATTATAGAAAATAAGTAACTGTTCAAATCAATTTGATGTGTCCCATTGACGAAATACACGGCATTTTGTAGATGTTCTGAATAGTTACGAAAAAATATAAGATAGATAAAACTACTCAAAAGAATATTATTAAAAATGTGAAGGCTCTTTTTTTACATAATATTGGAGGGTATTGTGTTTTTGGAAC
>JAQXQS010000044.1 GCA_029101305.1 Clostridia bacterium
CCATAAACTGCTTTCTTGGCAAGAGCCACGAAAATATTTCCAGGACCTACGATCTTATCTACTTTCGGAATGCTTGCAGTACCGTATGCAAGTGCACCAATTGCCTGTGCGCCGCCAACCTTATAGATTTCATCAGCACCGGCTTCTTTGGCTGCTACAAGTGTAGAGGGATTTACCTTTCCATCTTTTCCAGGCGGTGTAGTCATAACGATATGAGGTACTCCTGCAACTTTGGCAGGGACAATGTTCATCAACACAGAAGAGGGATATACAGCTTTTCCGCCTGGCACATAGACGCCTACGCGATTTAAGGGAGTTACCTTCTGGCCCAGCATGGTGCCATTTTCTGTGCTTGTAAACCAGCTGTTCTGCCGCTGTTTCTCATGATAGCTCCGGATATTTACAAGTGCCTTGCGGATCACTTCCAGTAAAGAAGCATCAACGGCTTCGTATGCTTCCTGGATCTCCGCTTCGGTTACGCGGATGGTTTCTTTTATAACCTCTACTTTATCAAATTCCTTCGTGTAGGAAAAAAGAGCTTCATCTCCTTTTTCTTTTACATTGGCAAGAATGTCAGCAACTGCTGCTTCAAATTTGCCATAATTATTCGGGCTTCTTTTTAAAAGATTTTCCAGAATATCTTTTGTAGATTCCTTTGTTAATCTTACTGTACGCATTATTTTAAATCCTTCCCATTCATATTATAAGTTACCGTCCAGAGGATATCGGTCCGCTTAAATGACCTTTCGTAAATCCTCGATCAGTCTGCTGATCCGTTCATTTTCCATTTTCATGCTTACCTGGTTTACAACCATTCTGGCAGAAAGCGGGCAAACCTCTTCGAGCACTTTAAGACCATTTTCCCGGAGAGTACTTCCAGTCTCTACAATATCTACGATCACTTCAGAAAGTCCTACTATCGGAGCAAGCTCAATAGAACCGTTCAGCTTGATGATCTCTACGGTCTGGTGTTTTTTATTATAGAAATAATCCTTGGCAATATTTGGATATTTGGTAGCTACGCGGATCAGCTGATTGGAGGCAAGAACCTCTTTTGCGCTTTCTGGTCCACAGACACACATACGGCAGGCGCCAAAGCCAAGGTTCATTACTTCATAAAGCTTACGTCCTTCTTCCAGAATGGTATCTTTGCCGACAATTCCAATGTCAGCAGCACCATATTCCACATAAGTAGGCACATCCGGACCTTTTGCAAGGAAAAAGCGAAGCTTCAGTTCTTCATTTACAAAAATCAGTTTACGGGAATCCTTGTCCTTCATCTCTTCACAGGTAATCCCGATTTTTTCTAGCATGGCAAGTGTCTTGTCGGCAAGTCTTCCCTTGGTAAGGGCAAAAGTCAGATATCTCATAATTCCACCTCACAAACCTTCGTTACTTTCTCCGGGCGAAGAGCTACATTTTTGCCCTGGGCACGAAGCTCTTTGGCTTTCTGGATAGCCTGGATCCGGTCTTTCTTAGAATATGTGATCACGATGGTCTCCGCTTCTGGTTCTGTGGCAATTTTTTGTCTGGACAGTGCCATGAGAAGATTGTCGATCACGATCGCAAACCCGATAGAGGCTGCCGGCTTTCCAAAATGCTTCATCAGCTGATTATAACGTCCACCCTTGATCAGGGCTTCTCCAGTGCCATAGGTATATGCCTGGAAAATAATGCCTGTATAATAGTGGTATTTACTGAGCATAGCAAAATCAAAAGTAATATATTTCTCATAACCATATACTTTTAATAATTCATATATTTCCTCCAGGCGGGCAACTGCTTTTAATGCCTGGGGATTATCTGTAAGCGCTTTTGCTTTTTGGAGAACTTCTGCGGAGCCAAACATCTGTGGAAGCTGGGAAAGAACTTTGGCAAGGGAGGTATCCATATTTTTATTCTTCACCAGCTCCTCCACGCCAAAATAGTTCTTCTGGGAAATCAGTTCCCGAAGCTCTTCTTCCTCTTCCTGGCTCATACCTGTCTGTGCAAAGATTGCTTTGTAATAGTCTACCTGTCCTACACTTACCTGGAATTCAGTAAGCCCTGCAGCAAGAAGACATTCTACTGTCATGGCAAGAATCTCTGCATCTGCCTCTGGGGAATCATCGCCCATACGTTCCACGCCCATCTGGGTGGTTTCTTTTAGTCTGCCGCGGAAGCTGGAATTATTGATAAAAGTATTGCCTGTATAACAGAGGCTGACTACTTCTTTCTCTGGGTTAAAATAAGTGGCACAGGCCCTGGAGACGGATGGTGTAAAGTCCGGGCGGAGCACCAGGGTATTTCCCTCCCTGTCGAAAAATTTATATAAATCCCTGGAAGGAATGGTTCCCACTTCTTTACTGAATACTTCAAAATATTCAAATGTAGGAGTTTCTATATCTTCAAAACCATACTGGTGGAATACGTGGTGAAGCTTATTCTGAAGTCTGCGCTTGCGGCTGCATTCCTGACTGTAAATATCCCGTACTCCTTCTGGCGTATGAAAAATTCTCTGCATATCATGTTTCCTCCATACTGTTTCGTACTTTTTCTGTGGTTGTTTGAATATAAAAGCAGATTGTTAATCTTAAAACACTTTATCACGCTACCACGATAATATAAAATCAATGTTGATTATAGTGGAATCTTACAAGATTGTCAAGGCGAAGTTGAACGGTAACGAATTTCATTCACGGGAATTCAGATCCAGCTGTATCCCCTCCAGATAAGGAACCAGAACTCCGCCCTTCTTGGGAAGATAATATTGTTCTGAGAGTTCGTCGCGCCGGAAACTTTTTCGGCCCCCCTCTTCCATTCGTTTCCAGAATACCATCAGATCGCGGAATGGCAGATAATAAAATAGATCCTGCTGATTGAAAAAGATAAGAAAAAATGCCACGCCGTTCTGTTTTTCAAAATCCTCCATGAATTTCACCTGATGTGGATGAATATTTGCAAGAGGAAACGTCTGGGCGTTGCATTCTTTTGCGTCAAAGCAGACAGGAATTCCCTGTACTGCACCTATATAATCTACGGTACTTCTCTGGTCGAAATATGCCAGAGTGATATGCCGGTTCTCTTTGTCCATGCGTACCGGAGTTATGGGAGTGGGAATCTTCTGGACCAAGGCAAGCCCTTTCTCCCTGTATTGTTCATTTGTACGGTTTACAAGGTCCTCCAGGGTAGAACCCCGGAGACCTCTGCTGTTCCATGTTGCCATCTTTACGGTTCCTCGTAGCCAAGAAGCTTAATGGATGGATAATATCTTACAACTGCTTTTCCCACGATCTGGTCGAACCGTACAAAGGTGTTCTCCCAGAAACGGGAATCCTTGGAATTATTCCGGTTATCACCCAACATGAAATAACAGTTATCGGGAACGGTATATGGTCCATAGCTTCCCATCATTTTTTCCGGAATAAAAGAATCATCAAGGGGTGTTTCAGATCCGTCAATGTATACTTTTCCATCTTTGATCTCAACGGTTTCTCCTGGAAGACCGATCACACGTTTAATGAAAAGCTGGCTTTCGTCATCCGGGTATTTAAAGATCACAATATCAAAACGTTCCGGATCCTTGGTCTTCTTGGAAATCTCATGTCCGAACAGATCCAGATTGATTCCATATGCCAGACGGAAGCCAAAGATACGGTCGCCGGTCATGATGGTTTTTTCCATCGATGGGGAAGGTATTTTTGCATTGATCAGTACTACATTGTTGATAACCAGGACTACTGCAACTACAATGATGATCATTTTCACATAGTCCCAAACTTCATGCCAGATTTTCATATTATTCATTCTCCTCTACGTGTTCCTCTTTCAGGATATTTCGAAACAGCCCAGGTAAGGGGGCCATATACTGCTGTCCGGACAGATAGGAAAGCCGCCCTTCAATTTTCGGGATTTCCAGTCTGTATGCGTGAAGCAGCTGTGATTTAAGACCGTATTTCTTGCGGTATTCA
>JAQXQS010000045.1 GCA_029101305.1 Clostridia bacterium
CTGTCTTCCATTGCCCACTGGCTGTCCCAGTCATAAATCATTGCCACCTGGCTTTTTACGATTGTGCCTGTAAGCTCTTTCAGTTGTTTCAGGCTTTTTCCCACCTCTGACACTTCTTTAAATACTCTGGTGTTATTACCACCATAATGGTCGATCACTGCCCCGTGGAATTTCTCTGAAGCGCCACGGCTCTGGCGGATCTGGAAATAAAGTGCCCCGTCACAGCCATGGGCGATTGCCTGCATGGACTGGGCAAACAACATTCCCGGCTTTTTCAGTTTGCTTACCCCCTGCCAGTTGGTAGAAGTCGGACAGGACTCCATCTGTAAAAATGGTTTTCCTCTTTTCAGGGAACGGGTCAGATCATGACACATACCATTGTCATAAGCGGTATCGATCAACGCCTCTTTGTGCCAGGTAGGATACGTATCCCAGGAAACTACATCAATTTCTTTTGCAAGCTTAAAGTAATCCAGACCACCAAAATAGTGCATCAGATTGGCAGTTGTGGGAAGCTGGCTTCCTCCCTCTCTCACTGCCGTAATCTCATGGCGAAGAAAATCTGCAGTCTGATGTGTGACAAATCTTTTCCAGTCCAGGTTCAGGGCATGCAGCTGTGTCTCCCCACGCGTAGACGGGCTTTCAATCTGTTCAAAGCTCTGGTAGGTGTGACTCCAGAAAGTTGTGCACCAGCGATCGTTAAGATTTTCAATAGTTCCATACTTTTCCTTCAGCCATTTCCGGAATGCCTCCTGACACAGCGGACAATGACATTCTCCACCATATTCATTGGAAATATGCCACAGGATCACACCGGGATGGACTGCTACCTCCTGTGCAAGCTTTTTGTTAATGATATGAACCTTTTCACGATAAACAGGGGATGTATAACAATGGTTATGACGAAATCCAAATAGATTTCTGTGCCGTGTCTCATCCACCCTCAAAACTTCCGGATATTTCTGTGCCATCCAGATCGGTCTGGCTCCCGACGGAGTCGCCAGAATTGTAGAAATTCCATTTTTATACAGCCTGTCAATGATCTCCTTAAGCCATTCAAAATGAAACACACCTTCCTCTGGTTCCAGCGTAGACCAGGAAAAAATTCCCAGACTGACCACATTACAGCCAGATTCTTTCAGCATTTCCACATCTTTCTCCAGAATATCCGGTCTTTTCAACCATTGTTCCGGATTATAATCACCGCCATGAAGCAGCTTATCTGTCTTAAATTCCATATTGTTTCTCCTCATATTCCTCTTCAAACCAGCTCTAGAAATTCAGTACCTGCACCACGATAAACAGCACCAGCAGACTGACCGGATAAACAGCATAATATACATATTTATTAATACGGTCTTTTCTTTCCCCGTTGTAACACCATAATTCATAAAAAGCCAATGGTCCCGTCACATACATCAGACTGACCAGGCCTCCCAGAATCGTTTTCATCACATTTCTGGTATAAAGCAGGTAAAATATCGCGGTCAGAAGTACCATGCACAAACCATATTCTGACCGTAAGATATTGGTCCACAACACTGTTGCCAGAATTTCCAGAAGCTTCACAAGCCCTCCAGCGGCACCCTTTATATTCTCTGTCAGTTCCAGACATTTCAGCAATATCAGACAGATACTCATGGTAAACAATCCGTTTTGTGCGGAAAAATCCAAAACTTTACCACTCATGGCCAGATCATAGGGAATCTCACTAAAAAAAGCAGTGAACAGCATTGTGATAAGATATTTTTTGTAATCAGAAGTATTCCGGATTCCTTCAACCAGCAGAAAAGCAAATATGGGAAGTGCCATTCCACCCACCAGCTGGAATACCGAACCAAGTCCTGCAAGAGTCATAAGACGGGAATCCTGGGCCATTGCCTGGTTCAGACTCTCCTGGGTATAGGTATCCAGATGAATCATTCCTTTTTCAATTACAACAATCCCTATTGTCCGGATCAGCATGCAGACACAGGCAAACATTTTCAGGCCATCTGCCGTAATGTCCGGAGTTTTCCAGACAACGCCCCTTTTTCCCATCATAAAGCATCAACCTTTTACAGCACCACCTGTAATTCCTTCCACATAAAATTTCTGCATGATCATAAACAAAATTGATATCGGAACAGATACCAGCACACCACCAGCACAGAACTGGGTGAAATAATTGTTGATCAGACTCTTATCCAGCATCTTGTAAAGTCCGATGGCAACTGTGTATTTCGAAGAAATACCTGCATTCAGGATCATCTTCGCATATACGAAGTCCATCCATGGAACCAGAAAGCTGCTGATTACCGTATATACAACGATTGGACGGCTCATTGGAAGTACCATCTGGAAAAAGATTCTCGCCTCACTGCAGCCATCAATACGGGCAGCCTCGCAAAGTGCTCTTGGCACTGTATCAAAGAATCCTTTTGCGATCAGATAGCCAAGTCCTGATGAAGCAGAATAAACCATAATAAGACCAGCATAGCTGTTTGTCAGGTTAAAAGATTTCAAAGTGAAATATACTGCGATCATAGAAAGCATACCTGGAAACAGATTCAGGATAACTGCCATGTTCATAAGTGGTTTTCTCATCTTAAACCGCATAACAGAAGTGGCATATGCTACCATAAGTACGAACATAGTAGATATAGCACAGGTAAAGCATGCGATGATAAAGGTATTCAGAAACCACTGTGGGAACTGTGCCACGGAATCCGGATGGAACAGCTTCTGGTACGCTGTAAGGCTCCATTTCGCTGGAAAGAACGTACTTGTGTTCATTCCCGGATAGGAACTGAAGGAAGTACATAAAAGCCAGATAATCGGTATCAGCCAGATAAATGCCAGTACTGCGATCAAAAGATTATGCAGTACGATTGAAGAAGTTCTGCTGTCTTTCATCTTTTTCATTATTGATATGTTCCCTCCTTATCGCCTTTGATCATTCTGTTAAATGCAAACAGGGTAAATGCTGCACAGATAATAAATACAATGATACCAATGGCAGATGCCATTTTGTAGTTGTAATAATCCTGTGTCAGACGGAACAGCCACGTTACAAGAAGGTCAACTTCCTTTGCCTGGGAATTGGCCATTGCCTGATTTGTCGTGGTATATACATCCTGTGTCAGAAGATAGATTACATTAAAGTTGTTGATATTTTTTACAAAATCTGTTACAAGTGCCGGACCTGTTACGAAAAGCAGATAAGGCATTGTAATCTTACGGAAGATCTGGAAATTGGTAGCTCCATCCACTCTTGCACTTTCCAGCTGATCCGAAGGAAGATTCATCAGGACTCCGGTAGCGATCAGCATCTGATAAGGAACACCGATCCAGATATTGATAAGAATGATCATCACATGTGCCCAGCCCGGCGCAGAAAGGAACGGAATGTAGCTTGTGGATACAAGGCCGATGCTCCGTAAGAATCCTGTAAGACCGATATTGCTGCAGATCGTATTTACGATACCTCCATTTGAGAAGAAGTTTCTTACCAGCAGAAGGGATACGAACTGGGGAACTGCAATAGTTACAATAAATAAAGTTCTCCACATTTTCGGCAGTCTTGTTTTCTTATTGTTCAAAAGCAGGGAAAGCAGAATACCGCCAATATATGTAGTAAAGGTTGCAAAAAATGCCCATACAAGAGTCCAGCCAAGAACTCTTACAAACGCATATCCAAAGGTAGACGTAAGTCCGCCGCCTCCAAACAGGCTTACAAAGTTATTAAATCCTACCCAGGAAAATAATTCCGTAGGCGGCATATGCTGCTGGTCATAATTGGTAAATGCTACAAAGATCAGCAGAAGAATCGGAATCAGTGTAAAAACTACAACGCCAAGAACAGGAAGTGTAAGTAATGTAATATGAAATTTCTCTTCTGTAAGGGATCTCAGATCTTCCTTAAAGGTATTGATATGCTTCCCGGCCTCTTCCAATTTCTGAAGCTCATATACATTTACCACATTTTTGATCCATACTATCACTGCTGCAAACCATACGACGAAGCTGAACAGGGAAAACAAAAGAATGGTAAAGGAATTATCATAATCATTAAATTCACTTTTCATGGTCTTCATATTGAAGACTTTTTCCATTTTTATGGTTCCAAGGCTTCCGAATTTTGGTACATACTGCATGGCAAATTTAACGGTAAACAGAATAACTGCAATCTCAAGCAACGTCATGAGAACTGCTTTCACATACTGTTTCCGCTTCACATAGCCTGCACCCATCCAGACCAGTGACAGCTTGACAAAGGCATCGCCCTTTGCCACAGCAGTTCCAAAATCAGCAAAAAAAGCACCAATTGCTTTAAAAAATCCACCAATTACTGCTGCAGTCGTCTTTTCCTGTGCTGCCATATCTCTCCTCCTCATTTACGGCAATACCACCAAACGGTGGTAAATCCATTTAGTTTTGAAACGGCTCACATGCAGTATGCATATGAGCCGTCCGGTTTATTTCCTTTTAATCAGCTTTTATTCTGATTTATTCTAATGGTGCAGATACTCCATCAACCAGGTTGTCCAGTGCTTCCTGGATAGCTGCATCATCATCAACAGATAAGGTTCCCTGTGCGATCAGTTCGCCAAATGTCTGGGCTGGATCCCAGTATTTTCCGCCGACCTTCTGTGCCTGTGCAAATTCAGCCTGCTGTGCAAGTGCTCCAAGAGCTACATTCTCTTTTACAGAATCGGAAGCAGCTACGTTCTTATTGGAAGGACCGCTTTCTCTCTGATCAAAGAATGCCTGCTGGGATTCTTCATTTGTAAGATACTCAGCCAGAAGAACTGCCCATCCGGAGTTCTCAGAATATCCGTTTACACCGATAAATTTATAACCAGCTACAGAGCCCTGCTGAACCTGTGCATCACCAACAGTAAAGGTTGGAAGCTTGGTTGCTGCATATCCATCGCCGTAAACTTCCTGTGCGGTAGCGCCATCCCATGTACCAGATACGCATGCTACCAGATTTCCGGAAGCCAGCTGGTTGGAAATATCACCATCTGCGATTGCCATAAATGCCGGATTTCCAGTGATCTCAAGCATTCCCTTTACAACATCAACGCCTGTATAGCCGTCTGCGCTTGTTCCATTCCAATCTATGGAAGTAGTTCCGTCATCATTCAGTCCTGTAGTAAATCCTGCCCCGTAGAAGAAGGAAGCATTGTACCATCCGGATGCAAGAGTCATGCCGACTTTCTTGCCAGCCTTGTCAGCTGCTGCAAGAAGGCTGTCCCAGCTTGCTACGTCTTCCTCAGTAAGTACGGATGAATCATAGTAAAGGAAATATCCGTTATCAGCTGCTCTTGGGAATGCATAAAGGCTTCCGTCTAAGGACGCTGCCTCAACAGAACCATCCACATTTGCTGCTTTTACATCGTCCAGTGTCTTGCCTGCAAGCTGAAGAGCATCTGCATAATCATCAAGCTTCAGAAGTGCGCCAGCTTTAACAAGGTCTGCAAGCTGATCATCTGCAAATGAGAATACATCAGCTGCTGCTTCAACGTCTGTAAGAACGGTATCCTTCGCAGTGGATTCGGATTCAACACCAATCTGGATGTCAAATGTCTGATCCGGATAAGCTTCCTGGAATTTGTCTGTCAGCTCTTTTAATAAGTTCTGATCCTCTTCTGCACCCCATACAGTTAACTTAATTGTTTCGTCTGCTTCAGCATTTACGCATACTGTGCAGGATGCTGCCATAGCTACTGCTAATGCCGGTGCGATTACTTTCTTCACTACTTTTTTCATGATCTCTTCCTCCTGATCCTTTTTTACATGAGACTGCGCTTTCATTGGTCATTGCGCAACCGTTTGTTCATATGCTTAGTATAAGATACAGTGCCATTATTGTCAATTAGCTAATATTGTCTAATTTTCGTTCTTTTTTTATGGCATATTGCACAATTGTATTTTTGTTGATATTGCTTCTGCGCAATCGTTTGTTCTTTATTGTCAAGAGTGTGTCCACAAAAGGCTTTCTGTAAACAGAATCTCCTTTTGCATAAGAAAATCCACACCTCTCACTGCGTGGATTCTCTTAAGATCACCTGATAATTAAGGGGAACCAGATCTTCTTCCGGCTTCTCCCCAAGAAGCTTCAACAGCTTCACACAAGCCATTTTTCCAAGCCGTACGGTATCAAACCGCACGCTGGTAACAGGTGGATTATTAAATTCCAGATTAATGCTGTCGTAAAGACTGGCAACACGAATCTCCGTCGGAATGGTGATTTTCTTTTCCCGGAGGCTTCCAAGGCACATATTGCAGATCACATCATCCATGCAGATAAAACCCTCTGCTCCATATGACAATGCTTTCGTTACAGCCTCCGTTACCTTCAGCTGATTATCCGCATTCATAAATACCAGTTCATCCATAAAAGGTACCCCAAACTTTTTGTGGGCCTGTATAAAGCCCTGATATCTGCTTTTGGTAACACTATAAGCCTCATTTCCACCAAGAAGTGCCAGCTTTTTCATTCCCTTCATAAGAAGAACTCCTGTGATCTCTATGCTGGCTTCCTGATTCTGATTATCCACAGATGGAATTTCCCCATCTTTGCAGGGACCAATCACAACAAATGGTACATTACAGCTTTTCAGATATTTCTGTACCTTCGAATTTTCCCTGGTACGGCTCAGGATAATACCGTCTACTTTTTTGTTATATTCCAGACGTCTGACCTGTGACAAATCATGATCATCAACCATGGAAATAAGGATATCATAATCACATCTGGAAGCTACTTCACAGATTCCATTCATGCAATCCTTAAAAAACGGAAATTCCGTAGCAATATAGTCCTTTGGCAAAAGCAGCGCCAGATTATATGTTTTCCGCTTAGCAAGCCCCTTGGCCATTACGTTTGGCCGGTAATCATGCTCCTGGATAAAAGCAAGAACCCTCTCCCTGGTGGCCTGTCCGATCCTTCCCTTCCCGGAAATGGCTCTGGAAACCGTAGTTTTACTGACTCCTAATTCTCTGGCAATGTCGTCAATGGTATATATTTTCTTTTCCTCTTCCATAAAAATCCCCCATTTACGCAACCGTTTGTCCACTTTATTTCTATTAGGATAACAAATTCGTTCTATGATTGCAAGTACCTGATTTTTCTGTTATTCTTTTATTGTATGATGCCAGGATCAAAAAGCTGTTCGTGCTTGCATGATAAAGCATTTGACCTTGGAACCTGCCAAACATAAGGAAGTAGCGATTTACGCTGTAAAGTAAGAAAGGATCCTTTTTATGTCAAAAACACAGATTTTATTATACAACTTTAATGAAGAAGACCGTCTTCGTCCTATCCGGAGATATTTAAGCAGGCACCACATTCAGATCCGCATAGTCCAGTCCTCTGAATACCTGGAAAGCCTTGGGTTTCTATTTGAGCTTCCTGGCTTTTCCAAAAATCCGGTATTTAATCTTGGACAGAATTTCCAAGAAGAAATGATGGTATTAAAGGATTTTACCAACGAACAGCTGGATGAATTTCTGGCGTTCTTCAGGGAAAATCATCTTTCTCCTGTAAATCTGAAAGCAATGCTTACACCAGTGACGATACACTGGAACTCTATGAAGCTGCACGAAGAGCTTATGAAGGAACATGCGGTAATGCATTCCCACTAATAATCCCCAAATAAGTCAGCCATCAAAAAAGACCCTGCACACGGCAGGGCCTTTTCTTTACCATTTAATCTTATTTCAGACTGTCTGATTAGTACAGTTTAGCCATCTCTTCGATGTTGTCTGGGTTGAACTCAAGTGGAGCACCAAGAACAACTTCTGTACCGCCATCATCAGCTGTTGTGATTGTGTAGTCACCAAGGTCACCAGCTGTGAAGGTTTCGTCAACAGCACCTGTGATGTCGCCATTGATCAGAGCGATTGTTGTCAGAGCGGAAAGTTTTCCAAGGCCCTGCATATCCCACAGATAGAAGTATGGGCAGGAATGCTCATCATCAGCACCTGTGTACTCAAGCATCTCAGATGGAAGTCCAAGACCTGTCAGTTTGCAAGCAGATCCGTTGTCCTGAAGGTATTTAGCAGCTGCAGCGATACCAACTGTTGTAGGTGCGCAGATAACTTTCAGATCTGGATATTTCTCAAGAAGAGCTGCTGTCTGATCTGTAGATTTCTGTGGCTCGTCATCGCCATATGCAACTTCAACAAGCTCAAGGCTTGAATATTTGTCATCACTTTCCATGATGTTCTTCATAGCATCGATCCATGCGTTCTGGTTTGCAGCCTGGGATGTAGCAGAAAGGATTGCGAACTGTCCTTCGCCACCAGCGATATCAAGAACAGCGTCCAGAAGAGCCTGTCCTACAGCAACTGTACCAGCCTGGTTGATGAAGATCTGACGGCTGTCTGGGTTTGTAGCAGAGTCGAAGCAGGAGATCTTGATTCCTTCGTCCATTGCTTCCTGTAATTTAGCCTGAAGAGCGTTAACGTCGTTTGCGGAGATACAGATTGCATCATAATCCTGGGAAATCAGGTTATCAAGAACCTTGATCTGTGCATCTGCTGTAGCTGCCTCTGGATATACAGTATCAACTGTAGCACCCTCTGCCTCAGCTGTCTCTACGAAAGAAGAAGCTGCGATTTCGAAGAATGCGTTACCAGCGGATTTACCAACCAGTGCGATTTTCTTTCCGTCAGCGGAACCAGCCATAGCCGGAACTGCGGATCCGAGGATCATTGCTCCACAAAGAACTGCGCTTACGATTTTTTTGTTCATGTTTTTTTCCTCCCATGGAATAATATAGTTTTTATTTGCAACCGCCCCGCCTTCTACGGGGCAGTTTACAAGCTTATAAAATAGGTATGAGTTAGTTGTTAAGGAATTTTTTATTTTACTGTTTTTGCTTTTTTCTGTACTTCTTTGATGATATTTGGAAGTGCAACTGCACCGATCAGAAGTACACCGATGATCAGCAGGATAACCTGCGGATGGATGTTTCTCTGTCCAAGACCAACACGAAGGCAGACGATGATAAATGCTGAGATCAGACCACCTGCGATATTTCCTTTACCACCTGTGGAGGAGATACCTCCGAATACTGCCATTGCGATAGCGTCCATTTCAAAACCGTTACCAGTTGTGGTGTTTGCACCGAATGATGAAGACATCAGGAACAGGGCACACAGACCGGAGATGGTTCCCATCAGAGTGTAGATGATGAAACGGATCTTCTGTACATGGATTCCGGAGTAGTAAGCTGCAAGACGGTTGGTACCGATTGCATATACTCTGCGTCCAAATGTACATTTGCCAAGGATGACTGCTGCAATGATTCCAAGGATCAGAACCAGGAACAGAATGTAAGGAACACGTCCTACTTTTCCGCCAAGTGCAGCGAAGCCTTCTGTATTTGTTACGGAAATACTTCCACCGCTTCCAAGAACGATCTCAGCGATACCTCTGAAGATGATCTGTGTTGCAAGTGTTACGATCATTGGAGGTAATTCTTCGAATTTGGTAAGAACAAGGGCATTTACAGCACCGCAGGCAGTTCCTACCAGAAGAGCTGCAAGGATTACCACGATAAATGGTGCTCCTGTATTAGCCACGATACAAGCCATTGTTGCGGAGAGACACACGATAGATCCAACGGAAATATCGATCTCGCCAAGTACCAGAATGTATGCCATCGGCAACATCAAGAAGATTTCTGCCAGATAAACAGGCATCTGACGGAGCAGGCTCTTCACATTATAGAATTCTGAAAAGCATGCACAGAAAATATTTGCTGCAATAAACAGGAGTACCAGAATGCCTTCCCAGCTGAAGATCATCTGTTTTACGGGGCTTTTCGGCACGTTGTTAATACTTCTACCAGATTTTCCAGCCATGATTACATCTCCCTTCCCTTTAATGCATTTTTGTCAGCTGTACGCTGTAAAACAATGTTTACAACAACTACTACAAGAATGATAACACCCTTGATGGTATTCAGCCACAGCTGATCGAAGAACGGGATCAGCGGAAGTGCTTTTGCGATAGTTGCAAGGATCAGGGATCCAAGTAATGCACCAAGTACTGTACCACGTCCACCACTCATGCTTACACCACCGATAACGCAGGCTGCGATAACATCCATCTCACCGCCCTGCTGCATATCAGGCATTGCAGATGCATAAATGGAAACCTGAAGGGCTCCGCCAAGACCAGCGAGAAGACCCATGATAGTATAAACAAGAAGCTTGATGTTCTTAACATTGATACCGGAAACTTCCGCTGCACTTGGGTTACTTCCTACTGCATAGATTCTTCTTCCAAGTGTTGTCCATTTCATGAAGATGAAGAAGATTACATAGCAAAGGATGATCACCCAGATTACAAGGCTCATTCCCAGGAATTTTGTTGTTGCAAAATCTTTGAATTTACCAAGAGCTGCTGCACTTGCCCACTCACCATTGTTGGAAACAAGATATCCCATCGCACGGTAAATGTACATGAAGCCCATAGTTGCAATGATCGGAGGTACATCCGCTCTGGAGATTACAAGACCTACCAGGAAACCACATGCAGTTCCGATTAACAGTGCGATCACAAATGCCAGGAAAGTACTGGAAATGTGATCATATTTCAGAAGCATACCAATTGACATACCGGTAAGTGCCAGTGTAGACATAATGGAAATATCAATTCCACCTACCAGCATGACACACAGCATACCAAGTGACATTACCATTGTTACAGCGTTATTTTTCAGCATATCCGTCAGGGACTTAAATGTAAGGAATGACGGGCTGATGATTGTGATTACTACGAAAAGCAGAATCAGGATCACTGCAAGCAGTGCTTCACGGGAACCTGTCAGCTTTTTCATGAAAGATTTCTTTTCCATTATTTAGCTGCCCCCTTTCCTGATGTACCTTTCTCCATAGCCAGCTCAAGGATCATTTCCTGAGTTGCCTCGCCACGGCTAAGCTCACCAGTTTTACGTCCGTTGCACATAACTACGATTCTGTCAGCCATTCCGAGAATCTCAGGCATTTCAGAAGAAATCAGGATGATCGCATAACCTTTCTTTGCAAGGTCACCCATGATCGCATAAATCTCGGCCTTGGCACCGACGTCAACACCCTTGGTCGGCTCGTCCATGATAACGACCTTCATCTCCTGGCTAAGAGCCTTGGCAACTACAACCTTCTGCTGGTTTCCACCGGACAGAGAGCTTGCCGGCTGGAAAATATCCACGGCCTTGGTATCAACCTCTTCCAGAAGTCTCTTGGCAAGGTCTCTTTCTGTCTTCTCGTCATTGAAGCCTTTCTTCGCATATTTACTGATGGTCGGAAGAGTTACGTTTCTTCCAAGTCCCCAGCTCATGATCAGGCCCTCTTTCTGACGATCCTCAGGAAGAAGGATGATTCCTTTCTCCATTGCATCAGAAGGTTTCTTAATATGTACTTCCTTGCCTTCCAGATAAACCTTTCCTTCATCTGGATTCGTGATTCCACAGACGCTTTCTACAACCTCTGTACGTCCTGCACCAACCAGACCTGTAAGACCTACGATCTCGCCTGCATGTACATTGAAGGAAACATCCTTGAAATATCCGGTACGGGACAAATGCTCGATACGAAGCATCTCATCACCGATCTTAACCTCTGGTTTCGGGAACAGATCCTTGATCTCACGACCAACCATGGCTTTGATCAGGTCTGCATTTGTGATTCCGTCTACATCATAAGTACCGATGTACTGGGAGTCACGGAATACGGTAACTCTGCTTGCCAGACGGTACATATCCTCAAAACGGTGGGAAATGAAGATAATGGAAACTCCTTTTTCCCTTAACTGGTCTACGATTCTGTAAAGCTCCTCGGATTCTCTCTTTGTAAGAGAAGCAGTCGGCTCATCCAGAATAACGATTTTGGCATTTGTTGATAATGCCTTGGCGATCTCAACCATCTGCTGCTGGGCAACACTTAAGGTTCCCATTTCTGCAGTTGCATCAAAATCTGCATTTAACTGCTTCAGAAGCTTGTTGGCCTCCTCATTCATGGCTTTCCACTGGAGCATGCGATTTTTCTTGATCTCATGTCCCATGAAAATATTCTCTGCTACTGTTAAATGTGGATAGGATGTAGGGTGCTGGTAAACGGCTGCGATTCCTGCTGCCTGTGCATCCTTCGGTCCTTTGAAATCCACTTTTTCGCCAAACAGGTACATTTCGCCTTCTTCTGCTTTATGTACGCCGGTAATTACTTTAATGAAGGTAGATTTACCTGCACCGTTTTCGCCCATCAGTGCATGAACTTCACCTGGTTTCAACTGGAACTGTACATTGTTCAGTGCTTTCACGCCGGGGAAAATTTTCGTAATGCCTTTTAATTCAAGAACATATTCAGACACGGCTTTTTCTCCTCCCTTTCTTAATCTGGTTCTATTCTATCATTGGACATTTTGTTTGGAAATGGGAAAATATTTTGAAACAGGGTAAAATATTTTCCACTTTATGGGTAAAATTTTCCACAAAAGCGAAAAATTTTCACAAAGCCAGCTTCTTTTAGTCTCGTATTTTAGCAAATTTTGTGATATGATGGGGACAGTGCATTTTACAGCTACTGTGAACGGAGTAAACAGCAGCATTTTGCAACCCAAAATAATGAGGACAAAAGGTAGATTGTCCCCATCTGATCATGGAGTATATATAATTATGAAGTTATTAATCGTAGACGACGAGGAACTTACCCGCACCGGTGTAATTTCTTCTATCGACTGGCAATCCATCGGGATTGATGAAGTGCTGCAGGCCGATGACGGAGTAAACGGAATCGAAGTTGCCCGTGCACATAGGCCGGATATCGTCCTGTGTGACGTGCGTATGCCCCGCCTTGACGGAATTGCCATGCTGGAACGGCTGGAGGGAATCCTTCCTGACATCGTTCCTGTTTTTATGAGCGGCTATTCCGATAAGGAATATCTGAAAGCCGCCATCAAGCTAAAGGCTGTAAATTATATTGAGAAGCCTCTGGATCCTTCCGAAATCCGCGAGGCTATTATCGAGGCCCGGGATCTTTGCCTGGAGAAAAAGCGTACCAGACATAACGAATCCATGCATTCCCTGGAAACAGCTTCCCATCTGGCACTTTTGCTTACACAGCCATATGCCCAGGTAAAGGAGAGTATCTCACAGCTTACAGATGAGCTTGCCCTTACTCTTGGAACTACCACCACCTTTACCGCCATTGTCCTTAAGACCGATAATACCCAGGAGCTTCCACCATCTGAAGCCAATGCCATGTATCTTTCCATCCGTGATTTTCTGAAGCCTTTCCATATGGATTGTATTTTTGCGGAAAAGCATGTACAGTATATGGTTTATTTTCTGTTCGGGCCTGCTCCTGGTGCTTCTGCATGGAAAAGCATCGAGGATTTCTTCTGCAATCTTTATTCCCGCTTTGCCAGATTTTCCATTGCAGCCGGAGATACCCTTACTGGGATTTCAAAAGCCTATCAGTCCTATACTTCCGCTGTTATTCTGCTGCAGAACAGCTTCTTTTTCCCGGCCGGCACGTTCCTGTCTCCTAATAAAGAAGCTTCTTTACAGGAAAAGCTTTCAGAGCTTCCTGCCAATCCTGAGAATGAATTTCTTTCCCTTCTTACTGCTAAGAACGAGGAAAAAACCCGGGCTTTTCTGGAAACCCTTTTTCATTATTATGACCGGAACCAGAATACTCTGCCGAACCAGGCCAAGGATATGTATTATAAGCTTTTCCGTACCTTAGATGAGGCAGCCAGACAACTGAAGCTGACTCTTTCTGATAGGCAGGAGAATCTGATAGACGCACTGGAAAAAGTATTTTCATTTGACGAATTACACCAGAAGCTGCTTGCAAAAACAGAGAATTTTTTCCAGACAGCCACGAATACTGAGGAGGAAAATTCCACAATTTATCTGATCAAAGATTATATCAGCCAGAAATATATGAATGAAACCTTGTCGGTAAAAGATATCAGCGACCATGTATTTTTGTCCACCTCTTATGTCTGCACCTTTTTCAAAAATGAAACCGGGCAGACATTAAACCAGTATCTTACCGAATACAGAATGGAAAAAGCCAAGCAGTTGCTTTCCGATCCCCGGTACAAAATCGCGGATATCTCCTCCCGGGTTGGCTACAGTGATGGTAATTATTTTGGCAAAAGTTTTAAGAAGTATACAGGTTTTTCACCGTCTGAATACAGGGAAAAAATGAGCTAAAATCGTTTATAAAGATCCAAAAAACTTCCTACAAAATATAACGTAAAACGAGACTGGAAAATTTAGGATTTTTTAGAAAAAGGAGCGTGATATAATTTGCATGCATTAAAACAATGGTATCAGGATCTGAGCCTGCAGTCTAAGTTCACCCTGGTGCTTCTTATGATCGTGGCAATTCCTGCTTTTGCCATTCTTTTCTTTTTCTATGGAAGAGCCTATGATATGGTGGTTTCCTATACCATCCGTCAGGAGCAGGACCGGTCTGCTGACACGGCTCCACTGATTGAAGATTCTATTCAGAAGATTCTGGATGTCAGTGAAGAGATTTCTTCCCTGGATTTTTATCAGACTCTTTTCAAAAATACCATAAACGATTCCTTCTCCAGTCTGGCGGCCTCCCCTGAGGCTGCTGCTTTTTCCGGTAAAATAAAGCAGCTGACTGCTGATACTCCTGTTACCAGCGTAAAGATCTACATGGAAGAGCCGCATGACCAGCCTTCTTCTGCTTCAGACATGAATACCTTCCTTGCTTCTGATAATCTGAAAGATACCTTTCTGCCGCTGAAGCAGGCACGTGGTACCTACTGGTATGGAATTTTCCGTGGAAGCCGTGTGGCAGATCTGTTCTGTCCTTCCTTTTATCTTGGCACCAAAGAACAGGAAGCCTATGGAAATCAGGCTTATATCACCCACGCTTCCGTTATTTACCGCAACAGCACCTACGATGCCTATATGGCGGTTTACTATTCCGGAGATGATTTTCACCAGATCTTATCGGACAGCCTGACTCTGGATGGAAGTGTTTCGTATATTATGAACGAGAGAAACAATCTGGTAGCTGCTTCCAGTGATTCCCTTGCCGGAATTTACTGGCTGGATTACGACAAGATCATGGATTCCTATATGTCTTCCAACAGCTTTGTAGAACAGAACATCCTGGGCCAGAAGGTTTACGTGGGATTTTACAGAATCCGGCAGCCTGGCTGGTTTATGGTTACTGTACTTCCTTCCAATCCACTGATTACCCAAAGTAATATCCTGGTTCTCCAGTTTCTATCTATTTATGCTGCCGTTCTGGTGCTTGCATTTTTGCTTGCCAGCACTCTCTCCAAGTCGATCACAGGCAGAATTTCTTCGGTTATCAGCCAGATGCGGACCGTCCGCCATGGGCCACCTGTTCCTATGGACAGTCCAAGTGCCCACGATGAGATCGGAGATCTGATTGACACTTATAACTATATGACCCGTAAAATGAACCAGCTGATGGAAAAGCAGGCGCAGGCCGCTGAGGATCTGCGCATCGCAGAATTTAATTCCCTGCAGGCACAGATCAATCCTCATTTTCTCTACAATACCATGGATATGATCAACTGGATGGCCCAGCAGGGACGTACCTCGGAAGTCTGCAATGCGGTGCAGAATCTTTCCCGTTTCTATAAGCTTACCTTGAGCCGCAAAAAGGGAATCAGCACCATTGCCAAGGAAGAAGAACATGTTTCTATTTATGTCCATCTGCAGAATATGCGCTACCATGACAGCATTTCCTTTATTTCCGATATTCCGGACGAGTTGATGGAATACCAGATTCCCAAGCTCACCCTGCAGCCCGTTGTAGAAAATTCCGTGCTTCACGGCATTCTGGAAAAGCCATCCAAATCCGGAACCATTGTTCTTACCGGCTGGATGGAGGATGGGGATATCGTGCTTCTGATTTCTGATGATGGCGTGGGAATTGCGCCGGATAAGCTTCCTGTGATTCTTTCCGGTGAAGGAACCAGTATTTCCGGCGGAACGAATATTGCCATTTACAATACTCATCGCCGGCTCCAGGTGCTTTACGGACCAAAATATGGGCTGTCTTATTCCAGTAATATCGGAAATGGAACAGAGGTGCAGATCCGGATTCCAGCAAAGAAAGATCCTGTAAAGGAGACAGATCGGCAGATATGATTTTTTATAACAAAAGAGAGAGTCCAAGGGCTCTCTCTTTTGTTGAATATGAATATGTGCACAAAACCATATAGATGGTCTTATTATTGCTGTTAGTTTTGTCTGTTTCCAGTTTCTTGTTACCTGATTTCTACTATCTGGTTACAATATCAACCGGAACATTGAAGATCTTTGCAACCTTCAGGATTGTATCAATATGTCTTCCTGTTGCAGCAGCCATGTGATGAGTCGGGCCAGCTTCGCTCCAGCGGTTTACAAACTCTCTTGCACCGCATGTGAAACGGGTTCTCATATTGGTATCACCGAAGGAAAGGATCGGTCCTTCCTCGTTAATACCCTCAGCAACAACAAATTTGAAGCGTCCGTCAGCATCCTGTGTAATTGCAAGATAGGTAACCGGACCTGTATATGGATAGAACTGGGTCAGATATCCGCCGCCTGTTTTACCGTGGAATACCGGTACGATCTTCATGGTAGGTTTCTTATCGGAAATATCAGCATCACCACTTCCAGAGTGACCGATGATGCAGATGTCATCATTGAAATCAATGGAGTACATCTCAGAAAGCTGGCCGGTACCGGAAATTGTCTTCAGAATACTCATTGCCATGGCAACTTTCATGTCACCCTCAACAGCACAAGCAGTACCCTGTTTGATCAGCATAGAGAATGCCGGAATCAGCATACTGTCAAGGACACCAGCCTTGCCCTGTGCAAATCCGTCATAATGGGAAGCGATCATTCCAAGATGCTCGTCTTTTACCCATTTCTCAAATGCTACAACATATTTTGCCATATCCCATACTTTTTCGATTGTTCCGCCGCCTTCGATATCAAAGGTATCCAGGATATCCTGTGCTTTTGCACGGATTGCGTCCTCGTCTGTAATATCATCAGCGATTGCCCACATCTTCTCCCAGTCGAACTGTTTGGTATAGAGGAACATTCTGTTGTACAGGTTGGTCTCATCAATGTAAAGATCCATCATACCCGGATATGGTCTTCCGATCTGTGCGATGTTTGTATCACGGAATCTTCTTCTTACCTGTGCAGCTTTACACCAGTCTTCGATCTCAGCCTGAACACCTGGATCTCCACCTTCTACAACACCTGTGATAACAGCATGTCTCTTGCCGGCTCTCTCAAGATCGGCAACTGCTTCCCCAACAGCACCGCATGCATAGCCTTCGCCAAGCCATGTAGCAATATCTGTATGATCATAATCCAGTGCTTTCAGCTTCTGGACATTTACCAGAACAACCGGAACATCAAGGTCACGGATTGCCGGAAGCATATTGTAGGATGTAGCATAGGTCAGCATCTGAAGGAAAACAAGGTCAACGTCTGCTGCACGGAATTTATCTCCTGCTACCATTGACTGTTCTTTGGTTGTTACCATTCCTCCGTCGATGATCTCAACAGTATCCGGAATTGTTTTCTTAAATGCCTCGTACTGAGCCTCAAACTCTGGCACCAGTGACGGGAACTGAGGCAGATATGCGCCTAAAGCAATAGAAAATACACCAACTTTTGCTTTTGTGTTTACTAACATTGTAGTACCTCCTGTTTTATTAAGCTATCTTAATATTAAGCTATCATTCACCTGCAATTTCATATCCTGCTCCAAACAACTGTATTCAAAAATAGTTTTTTGAACACAACACCTCAAAATGGACGTGCAGTCTTTTGAAATCACAGATAATATCTAATTAACAATCTGGTATCTTCTGGTTTCTGATCAAATCAGGCCTTATATACCTTAATTCCGAAAGACTCATGAATTGTAGTACGAGCCTCTTCAATTGAGCCGAACTCTCCGGCTTTCAGCATCTGAGCCGTAATATTTCCGATTGCAGTTGCCTCTCCTGGACCAGCGTGAACCTCTTTGCCAGTAGCCTTGGCAGTCAGCTCATTGAGATATCCTGCATTGGAGCCACCGCCCACTACATGGATACGGCTGTAGGTTCTGCCTGTCATTTCTTCCCGCTCTTTTGCTGTCTTAGCATAGCACTCAGCAAGGCTGGTGTAGATAACAGTCGCGATCTCACCTAAAGTCTCAGGAACCTTCTGTCCGGTTCTGCGGCAGTAATCTTTTACTTCCTCAGTCATATTGTCAGGGGAAAGGAAACACTCATCATTTGCATCTACTCGTGATGGGAAATCCTTTGCTTCCTCTGCCATCTGACAGATTTCTGCAAATCCGTATTTATCATCAAATTCATGACGGACAGACTGGATCATCCAAAGTCCCATAATATTCTTCAGATAACGGAATCTTCCTGCATAACCGCCCTCATTGGTAAGGTTCATCTCACAGCTCTTCTTGGAGCAGTCTGCTTTTTCTCTCTCAAGTCCCATCAGAGACCAGGTTCCGGAACTGATGTAAATGAAATCGTCGTCATTTGCAGGAACTGCAAGAACTGCTGATCCGGTATCATGTGTAGCCGGTGCTACAACTTCTACATCAAATCCAACTTCTTCTTTCACTTCATCAGTGAAATGTCCGATACTTGTACCAGGCATGATCAGTTTCTGGAACATTTTTCTCGGATATCCCAGCATATCGATCAGTTCGTAATCCCAGTCCTTTGTCTCAGGGCTTACAAGCTGGCCTGTAGTAGCTTCTGTATATTCACACGTTTTCTTACCTGTAAGCAGATAATGGAAGTAGTCCGGTACATGAAGCATTGTTTCAGCCTGCTCAAGATATTCCGGATGTTTCTTCTTTACAGCCATCAGCTGGTAAACGGTATTAAAGATTGCTTTCTGAATACCGGTACGTGCATAAAGATCTTCCAGAGAAATGGTCTTATAAACTTCCTCATCCATTCCCTCTGTTCTATGATCACGATAGCCAACTGTATTTCCCAGAACCTTGTCGTCCTTGTCCATCAGTACAAAGTCAACGCCCCAGGTATCTACGCCCATGCTTACCGGAATCTTGCCGATCTCTTTACATTTCTTAAGACCATTCTTGATTTCCTGGAAAAGTCTGTCGAATTCCCAGCAAAGCTCGCCGTCCTTCTTAACCATTCCATTTTCAAAACGATGTACCTCTTCAAGCTCCATCTTTCCATTCTCAAGATGTCCAAGGATCAGTCGTCCGCTTGAAGCACCGATATCTACTGCAAGATAATATTTCGCCATTTTTATAAAACCTCCTCAATCGTAAAATTACGCTGTATGAATTAGGTTACTGCCCACTGATTACATTTTTCAACAGAATCTCATTCTTCAATAGGTTTAAATGAGTCACTTCGTTCCCATACATCCGCCTTCATAATTGATGATATCATAGTACTATAATATCAATCAATAGATAAGACCCTTGTTTGTCAAAAAAAGTGTCCTTATTTGCAAATAAAATTTTCTGTTCTGTCCATTTTCCAGGAGTCACCCTCTTAGAATGTCTCATTAATAATAAAAATAATTTTCCTGTATTTCAATATCTTCTTTTTCACCAGAAAACCCCCGGGGCAATGCCCCAGGGGTCTGTTTTATTCACAGTTTATAAACCTGCAAACATTGGACGTTGTGTCGTCTCTTTACTTTTTAATTAGTCATAAAGGTTTGGAGCGATGTCTTCAGCGTCGATGTTTGTAGAATCATACCAGTAACCAGCTGTAGGAACATCCTCAAGCTCCTGTCCGTTAGCAGCTGCTGTCAGAGCGTAGATTGCATAATATCCCATCATCAGAGGAGACTGTGTAACTGCACCAAGGAATGTGCCATCTGTTACAGCTGCTTTAATGATAGAACCAGCGTCAAAACCAACACCGATAACGTCGCCGTTAGCTGCGTCAGAACCAAGAACGTTCAGGTTAGCGTTAGCTGCAAGAACACCCTCTGCTGAAACCTGGTTGGAACCGAAGATTGCGATACAGTTTTCCTGGGAAAGGATAGCCTGAGCCTCTGTGGAGCAAAGCTCTACAGTTGTCTGTGCCGGAACTGCAACCTGGATAACAACGTCAGCGTCAGCTTCTTCTGCGTCAGCACCTTCTGCTGCATTTACATAGAACTCATTACCTTTAACTGCTACTGTTTTTCCATCAGCTTTAATCAGCTCGATCATCTTATTGATGAATCCTGTACCACGCTGCTGGATGTTAAGAGCTGTAGCATCCTGGTTAACCTCACCGATGATAACCTGACCATCAGCGTTAGCAATAACATCTTTGATAGCTGCATACATATTCTCAGCGGCAACCTGTCCAGCCTGAGCATTGTCTGTAGCTACTGTACATACTACGGAACCAGCCGGAGCATCAGCAACACCAGTATCGAAACATACTACCGGAATACCCTTGTCAGCACATGTCTGCAGA